>JAESSR010000254.1 GCA_016764015.1 Phycisphaerales bacterium | reverse complement strand
CCCCCGGAGGCCCGGGGGAGGCAAAATGATAGAAATCATGAGCCGTCAGACACGACCTAGGTCGTGCTCACAACTGTTATGGCGAGCAGCATTCTTTGGATTGACATTGCTCGCTCGCCGTAACTGTGTTGCTACCGGCGGGAAGCGAATCGGCAACTTTCAATATCAACCCGAGCATCTCTTCGACATCGTTTGTGGTGAGGTCGGCGTTGACGAACGGGACGCGGATTATTCGTCGACTATCGACTGTTGCATGCCCTACGAGCAGTTGATTTTGTTCTCGGAGTGCATCGCAGATGTCTTTGCTTGATTTGCCGATGACTTCGAAACACACATTGACAAACTCTGGATTCCGGGTGAGCGTGAAATAGTCATGGTCGGTGATGAACTGGGCGCAGTGCTGGGCGAGGTTCATGAGGTGATCTATACGATCTTGGTAGCCTTCGTCTCCGTGGTGTTTCCATGCGGCCCAGACCTTGAGGGCATCGTTGCGGCGGCCACATTGGATTGAGCGGGTGCCCGGGTTGTAGGTGTCGTCATCTCCTTGGAAAAGGTAATCGGCGGTTTCGTCGAGTGATTTGCGGAGGGTGTCGGGCTTGCGGGTGATGAAGGCGGCGGCGGAAAGTGGCACACCCATAACTTTGTGTGGGTTCCATGCGACAGAGTCGGCTTGTTCGATGCCTGCGAGTAAATGTTTGTGCGTAGAGGACATGGCTGCCGAGCCACCGAAGCTTGCATCGACATGGAACCAGATTCCATACTCTTGTGCAATCGTTGCACACTCTTGGGTCGGATCGAATGAGCCGAGGACTGTGGTGCCGGCGGTGGCGATGACGATGCTGGGGATGCAGCCGGATTGTTTATCTTGAAGAATCGCTTCGCAGAGCGATTGGGGTTCGAGTTGCCCGGCTTTGTTTGTGGGGATGAGCCGAACATTGTCACGCCCCATTCCCAAGATGCCTGCGTTTTTTACCACTGAGTAATGGGCGTCTTGTGATACATAGCAGGTGATTCGATTTGATCCAAAGCCTTCGTTGCGGAGATTCGGGCATGCTTGGTTGCGGGCGATGAGCATGGCGAGGAGGTTGGAGATTGAGCCGCCGGGAGTGAAGACACCTTGGGGGCCGGGGGTATCGAACCCGAGTTTTTGCGCCATGCGATCGATGACAATTTCTTCGATGATGGCCATCGGCCCGGCGGCTTTGAATGTGTAGAGGGAGGTGTTGAGCACTGGAACGAGCATATCGGCGGCGGTAGCGATTTGATCTCGGCCGCCAAAGAGCTGATTGTAGAATCGTTTGCTCGTGCTGCGAGGGGTTGCCTGGACAAGTGCTTCGAGGGATTCGAGGACCTTGCCGCTGGATTCGCCGAGTTGCCCGATTGAGAGATCGAGCGTTGATTTGAGCTCGTCAGGCGACTTAAACGGGTTGACGGGTTGCTCAATATCGCTTTGCATATAGCGTTGAGCGATCATTGATGCGAGATGGATGGGGTCATCCTGATCAATATCTTGTGTGTGATTGGTTGATGAAGACGCATGGGCTTTATCAGGCATTGTTGATTATAGAGCGATTTTGGCTGTTTTCTTGATGAATTGCGAGAGAGGAATGAATCTCACACGATGCTCAATGCGTATTTATCTGTGATATCAGCCATAATCTTGGTACTGATGCTTGTCGAGTTCCTATAACCTGCTCTCTTACAATGAGAGCGATTTCGCGCTAGGAATCCCGGGTGTTTGCGGCTATTGTACGGCTCTGATAAGTCTTGAAACTCAGATTGTACAATGGGTATTGATTCGGTTTTTTGTAGGCAGTAGATGACCACACTGTTATTTTGTTATTGGTCACACATCAGATATCTTTTCTGGAGATCACTTTGAAACACACTTTTACACATGCAGCGTTCGGAATCTTGCTTATCGGTTTGGCTGGCTCGGCAACGAATGCTCAAGACGAGTTTTCGCCTCCGGCTGGGTATTACGCGGGCGCGACCGGCACCGGCGCGGCGCTCAAATCACAGCTGACTTCTGCGATGTCTGCTGGTCATATCCAGCGGACCTACGGCAACTTCCGTGACTCGGCGATCTTGCATGACCAGGATCCAAATAACTCATCGAATATCATTCTGGTGTACAACCTCGCGTCGATTAATGGTGGCTGGGACAGCGGGCAGACTTGGAACCGTGAGCATGTGTGGCCTCAGAGTCGTCAGCCGGGGAGCGCGAGCAACTCGGTACGGGGCAACCTTGGTGACCCGCATGCGCTGCGCCCTGCGAATCCGAGTATTAATAGCTCACGCGGGAACAAGCCGTTTGGGAACCCTACGACTATTGGCAACTTCCGTAGCTTGGGAACATTTTACTTTCCCGGTGATACGGACAAGGGCGACATTGCTCGTTCGTTGTTTTACTCTGCTACGCGGTATGCATCATCGGGTTTGACCTTGGTGAACGGGAATCCGAACGGGAATCGCATGGGTGATCTTGCTTCATTAATTGCTTGGCATTATCTTGATACTCCTGACACCTTCGAGCGCCGACGCAATCACACGATCTACAGCATTGAACTGAATCCGAGCTTTCGGACGAACAATCGAAATGCGTATGTTGATCACCCTGAGTTTGCTTGGTCGGTGTATATGGATCAGATGAACGATACCACGCTTTGGTTTGGTGATCTTGAGCCGGCTGATGGTTCATCGACGATTGATCTTTCGTTCAATGCGATCGTCGGCGAGTCGATCCCGGCGATGGACTTCATGCTCAACAAATCTGGCGCAGATGGCACCTATTACAGTGTGGCGGCATCAGAAGGGATGATCTCTTCAATCAATGGCATGCACAATGCGTTCGCGATGAGCCCGGTGAATCTTGATGAGATCATCACGCTGAGCTTTGATAGTTCGGTGACCAAAGCTGCGGGCACCTTCAATGGCGATGTTCGCGTGAACAACCTTGATGTGACAACACAGGGCGGAGTCGGCAACGGCGACAATGATGTGGACGACATGATCTTTGTGTCGATCGATGTGTTTAACTCAGGAAATGGATCGTTCGATGAGGCTTCGGACATCAACTCGTTGAATCTTGATTTGGGAAATATCGCGGTTGATGGCGGGACTATTTCCCAGACATTCGCGTTCTTCAACCTGGCTCAAGGCGGTATATTGGGAGCACCGATTGATATTGAGCTGGTTTCAATCGTGGGTGATACTGGATCGTTGACGACTGATTTCACAACGGTGAGTTCGCTCGTTCCTTCTGGCGGGCCTACATTCGATGCGATTCTTGATGACCAGGCTGGCGGATCATTCTCTGCTACATACACCTTCAGGGTGTATAACGATCGTTCGTTATTTGCGAGCAAATCGAGTGTTGAGGATTTAGTGCTTGTGCTCACAGGGAGTGTTGGTGATCTTGATTGCCCCGCGGACTTCGCCGAGCCATTTGGCGAGTTGAACTTCTTTGATGTGAGTGCATTCCTTGGGTTGTTCGCTGCGAGTGACCCGGCTGCGGATCTCAATGGGGATGGCGAGTTCAACTTCTTTGATGTGAGTTCGTTCCTTGTTTCGTTTGGTGCAGGTTGCCCGTAAGACTGAAACGAGATTGATAGCTATTGATAAAGCCCCGGCATGTGCTGGGGTTTTTTTATGGGTGGAAACTCTAAGAGGCGATCAAGATTTATGCGTGCCTGACGGTTCGTGATTTTCATTGATT
>JAESSR010000253.1 GCA_016764015.1 Phycisphaerales bacterium | reverse complement strand
CAACACGGTCTTTCGGTTGTCCGGGATGTGCCTCATAATGCTGGAGAAAGTTAACTGGAACGCCTTTGTTTTTTGGCATTCGAGCGATCCACTCAGCTGTTTCCCACCAGGTAGCGAAAATGATATCAGCATCGGGAACATCATCGGCTGTAATCGGCCGATGTCTCTCGATGGTGTGCACCCGATATGGCACATCATCAAGATGAGTCGGCCCTGATTCCACCTTCAAGACCAGCCTTCCACGAATCGCTGCTTTGATGCGACTCTTCACTGATGGCCGGGCACGACGCCCAGAGACTACTGTCACCCTGTGACCACGCTCATGAAGCATCCGAGCATGCTCAGCAACAATGCGTATCCCGCCACTGAGATTGGCGGATGGAATGACGAAGGTTATTTTCAAATCAATACCCCCTGATTGTACATGCCAAAAGTTTCCAAATTTCAAAGCTCAGTGGACATTTTACGATCGCTCTCCATGCATAACACCGTGCAGTAGAGATATTCCCATCAGCGAGTGCCCACCAAGACCACTTACGATAAAGACTAGCGTTAGATAAAACCTTTTTCTGAGAAATCTGCGGCCTAGGAGGTGGCTCAACTCCTCGGCGAACAGATGCCTCAACAGCCGCAGTCCACCCAGACAATGATTGAGCCGACCGATTGGTATGCCCATAGCTCTTAGGATGCAAACGATAGTCAAGAAGTACTGAGTCAATATTTTCCAGTTGTCCGTATTCCGCAAGACGCAACCATAACTCGATGTCCTCTGCAATGTGAGTATTGTCGAAACTTCCCACCTCAATTAGCGCCTTTCGCCGTACCATCGCACAGCCCTGCAACATAGCATGACCAGACCCACTCATGTGAATGCGGTCTATTGTGCCATGATCGCAAGGCATCTTATGTATGCTAATTGGCCTGCCAGCGAAGTCAATGTATTGTGCCTGCCCACCAACGGCTACAAGATCTGGATGCGAATCCATCTCGCGAACCTGGAGTTCTAACCGGTTTGGGTGGGACACATCATCGCTATCCATCCAAGCCAAGTACTCGGATTCCGCAGCTTGCAACAACTCATTGCGAGTTGAAACTACACCTTGATTCTTGCGAGTGAAAACTCGTACTCGATTATCAACTCGTTCGTAATGACGAACTATAGTTTCAGAATTATCAGTAGACCCATCATTGATGATAATCAGTTCAAAATCAGTATAAGTCTGGGACAAAATCGATTCGATAGCTTGGGCTAGATATTTTTCTGTATTGAATACAGGCATAAGCACACTGCAACCAATCATGACATTCTCCAAACTGGAAATATTGTTCAATTAGACACCCACGAGGAATGGATCGTTTTTAATTCTTCAAGTTTCTGGCTCAACTGATCTACACGACTCGAAAAAATCAGATTATCACTCAGACAAATTCCTTTCCCGGCCATTATCTCTGACAAGGTTATGCAAAAATTATCTTGTCGCCGCCTCATCCTCTTCTCAAATGCTGTGTGCAGAATACCCCACCGAATCTGTTCAGGCAATCTTTTTATTTTCCCAATCAAACCTCTTGATTCAGTCCACACTCCATGGCGTCCGCGTTCTGCTTCAAATTGACGATAAATAGGATCGATCAACACCGGATTAAATGTCATTCCCAGTGACAAGCACCAGTCACTCCATTTAAAATGATTTATATGAGGATACAGACTTACCGGAGCCCATGGCACTCTTAGAGTATCAGCCACAATTGCACCATGCATAGCCTCTGCGATAACTAATTCAGCACTAGCAATTGAAGACAACACATAATCAACAGGTAAACTAGGATCTAGATAGGTCACTCCAACACGATTGCAAACAAGTTTCCAATTACAATGCTCATTGCTGCTAATGTGAGGCATAAAAATTATCTTGCCCGTATTTACAATTTTGGGAGGTCCGACTATTGCAAGCAACGCCGCACTGTCTGTTATAGCCAGAGATTTGTCTATTCCAAGCCTAGAGGCACTCAGTGGACCTCTAACACATAAAATTTTCCATGAGTTATCGATTGGAGCGCATTGGGCATAACCAGTGCCGCTTCCAAAAATAATTTTTCTATCGAGTTTGGCGATCTTGTGATCAAGGATAGTACCAATTCCTACAAGTGAAATGTCATCTTCAACTTCAAGAAGATCAGGAATAAGCCGCCTCCACAGCCAAGGATTGAGTTGATCACCAAAATTTTTATTATCATTGAAGAAATGCAATTTCATAAATATCTTTCGATTGCTTGATGTCTCACGCTCTATATACAGCGATAGAACCTGCCAATATCACTAAGCCAAGAAACAAGACATCTTGCTTCCAGATCCACAGTTTGAAATGACGATAGAGACCAACTTGGAATGGGTAATAAAACACATTGGCGATGGCTACCCCAAAAACAATGCCGGGCCCCCCACCTATATAACCACCTACTGTCATCGATAAAATGGCGATAGATGATTTGATGATTACAAATATCATAAATAATCGTGAACGGCCTTGGGCCAGAAAAAATGGCCCGATATTCGTCGCCACAAACCAGGCAAAGCCAACCGAAAGAACCTGGAGAATCCATCCTGCCCCGCGATAACGATCGTCGTACAATATATAAATTATTTCTTTTCCAAAGATGATAAAGAGAAAACTGATAGGCAGTAGCATTCCACAAACCGCCCACCTCATACGAGCAATCTTTGGCCTCATCAGATGGGGGGATGTGTCTTGATGTGCTGAATACACTGGAAGCATCACTTTGTCGCTAAGCTTGCTGTTGATCAATCGTGGCATACTTGCCCAATTGAGTGCAATCGCATACATGCCGAGTTCTGCCATCGGCATAAAGTGACCGAGGATCAATCGGTCACCTTGGTTCGCAAAGAACCCCATAATTGTTGACAAGAATATCCACTTCCCAAACCGAACAAGTTCATGAACTGCGTGTTTGTCCCAACACATTCGGTGCTTGTGGGTCGGTAGCAATCGAAAGCCGAACCATACTGAAATGACAGCTGAAACCAACCCGCCTCCAACTAAAGCCCATACTGTTGGGTAATACGCCGCCCAAACAACTGTGGTAACAACTCCGACTCCTTGGGTTATCAGCTCTAAGAGAGTGAGTTTGCCTAAAGCAACTTTCTTGTTCATTGTAGCGTATGCAGTAGTTTGAAATCCATTTATGGCAGCTGTTGTTCCGATCACGCAAAGGAGTGGAAACAACATTGGCTCTTCGTATACCAAGGACAAGGGGTATGCGACCCCACAAGCAAAGGCCCATAAAGCAAATCCTCTAGTTACCTGCATTGTCCATGCCGTGTTCAAGAAATCAGGATCATGACCTCTCTTATTGTGAATAATCGACGGGCGAATTCCAAGATCACTGAACATATGAAGACCAGTCATAAAAACATTGGCCAACATCATCAACCCATATGCCTCTGGGAACAACAAACGAGTCAGAATCAAGGTAGATCCAAGACGAAGAATCTGTTGCGCACCAAACCCCGCTATCGTCCACCCAGACCCACGCAAAGCCTTTGCTCGCAAGCCATCGCCTTGCAATTGTTTAGCGAACCGATGATTCTTGACCTTTTCAGCTACCCGACAAATCTTCGAAGGCCCGGGCATACCACCCCCGTTCGTCAGATTGGCATCCAACTCACTCATCCCTGAACCCCAAGATTATCGAACCGTACACGAGCCATGGGCCATGAATCCTCCGTTATCGAGTATTTATCGACTTGCCTACCTGATTACATGAAGCCGAGATGCCGATTGGGCCCGACAGGTCGATTTTTTACTCGAACAGGGCTTCAATCAACCATGAATGCCAAATCCACAATGCTTTTGACCTTTTTTGTACTGCTGATATCGCTTGCGTGTTCAATTGGTTACTCAGCCGAGTCCCAGCCAGTCGCCCTCCGAATCGCAGTCTTCAACATCGAAGATGTCAGGTCGAGCGATCTTGAAACCGCTGATAATGAACGACTTAAGCAAATCACAGCCATAATACAGCGAATGCGTCCCAACATCATCCTGCTCTCAGAACTCGCTCTTAGGCAGGATGATACGACCTCCAATGCTGACCGGTTCATTGAATCCTACCTGTCAATCTCACAGGGAGATGGGCTTGAGCCGATTGATTTCATTTCCTACACCCCCGCTTCAAACACTGGAATCCACTCAGGGCATGATCTGGACCATTCAGGCACGCTCGTTTCTGAATCACCTGAACAAACCCAAAGCCAGACAACTGCCGGCCGAGCATTCGGAGGCGACAGCTTCGGATTTGGCACCTTTCCCGGACAATACAGCATGGCCTTGCTTGTAAACCCGAAGCTCACGATCCAAATCGACCAGATTCGTACATTTCAGAAGTTCCTCTGGAAAGACCTTCCTGACCATACCGCACCCACGAACCCCGACGGCTCACCTTGGTACACCGAAAACGAGTGGGCTGATTTTCGGCTCGCCTCAAAGACCTTTGCCGATGTCCCCATCCTGCTCCCCAACGGCTCAGTGCTCCACGCATTGATCTCGCATCCTACGCCGCCCGCATTTGATGGCCCGGAAGGGCGAAACAAGCATCGGAACCACGATGAGATCAAACTCATCCGCGACTACATCGACAATAACCAGAAACTCTACGACGACCAAGGTGAACTCGGCGGGCTCGAGCCAGGGAGTACATTCGTTATACTCGGGGATCTCAACGCAGACCCAACCGATGGCTCCTCGCTCGACATGGTCATGCTCACCCAACTACTCACTTCGCCCAAGCTCGCTGAAGATGTGTTCCCGAGCTCTGAGATCAAAGTTGCTGGACTCGACTCAACGGACACTTCCCATTTTCGTTTGCGCGTAGACTATGTACTCCCATCGAGTGATGTCACCATCACCAACTCAGGCGTATGGCGGATACACAATGCGGAAACCGATTTCCCTTCGGATCATTACCCTGTGTGGATCGAAGCCATCATTCCTTGAGCATTCCCTGATTCCGATACAGCCTGTGATGGACGGATGCTCATCAAGGTCTATCATTGAGCGTGACCGATACAGCCAAATCTCAAACTCATCCGATTGGTGAATCAACCGATTCTCAGATCGCCGACAAGGCTTCTCCGAGTACATTCTCGGCCTGTGTAGAACTCACCAAGCCGGGGATCACCAAACTCGTCACAATCACCGCGCTCGTCGGGCTTTTGCTCTCGGGGCTCCATTATGATCTCGTCGGGTTAGGGCTCTGGATCAAGCTCATCGTCGGCACAATCATCGGCACCTCCCTCGCCTCCGGCGGTGCCAATGCGCTCAATATGTGGTACGAATCCGATCGCGATGCCCTGATGAATCGCACAAAGATTCGCCCGATTCCTTCAAAAAGACTCTCTTCTCGATTCGTGCTGAGCTTCGGCATCATCATGACAATCGTCGGCACACTGATCCTCTGGCTCACCTGCGGCATCATCCCAGCATTGGTTGCACTCGTCACGACCGCTTCGTATGTGCTGATTTATACGCCGCTCAAGCCGATCACCATTACCAACACACTCATCGGAGCCGTCCCGGGCGCTTTGCCGACCATGATCGGCACAACAGCAATCGGCATTACACCAGTTGCTCCTGCTGTGGGATTCGAGTTGCTCCTTGAGCCCATCGGGCTGATGCTCTTCACT
>JAESSR010000252.1 GCA_016764015.1 Phycisphaerales bacterium | reverse complement strand
GGGGGGGGGGGGGGGGGTATCTTCTTCCATGAGAACTTTAATGTCTGAAAGGACAATTTTTATGGATTATCGATTGTTTACAACTCAACTCGTATTTGCCTCTGTAGGATTATTAACAGCGCCATCATTTGGACAATGCGGCAATTTACCCAACATCTCCACAGGAATACCAATATTTGTTATAGATATGCCTTCTCCGTATGAAACCGTAGAACTTGCATCTGGGGTTATGGTTTTCCCTTGGGCCCTTTTCTCGCCTCATGTTGGTGACATGATGGTTCCGAGACTCAATGTTATAGATCTAGTAGCCTACACGAAAATCGGCACCCCTAGAGAAGTTGACGGAACCACAAATGGCGGGATTGTCAGGAACTCTGGCGCAGACTGCTTAACCAAATCGTATGCAATCACATATACAAACCTTGTGTCTACAACAGAATCATGGTCAATTAACTCCGTTTTCGGCCACTAAGTATCCAGAACAGAATCTATAAAATTTGGCGCCGAAAACTCAGTAACGAGCATTGAATATGGACTTTCAAACACCAACTCCTATCAATCATCAATGGGGACTAGTTTTACTTTCGACACCCAAATCGGCAACAGCATTACTAGTACTGTAAATGTAGATATCGATCCATGTAGCCAGTATACGATAATGCCCGTCGCGACGATACAAGACTACCAAATTACCGTCCGATCTTTTCGTACAGTCTATGATATTAAAGCGTACTTTGACACCACGGGCAACGGCAATTGGGACACTCGCGGCACCCTTTCCTTAAGCTGCGGCGCAACAAACAGGGCCACAACTTTTGGAAACGCGTCTGTAATAGTTGGACCAATCATAATTGACGATCGTGGACCGTCTCTTATCCCTCAATCTTCCTGCCCATGCTCTTGTGTTGTATACCCTGGCCAAGCACATAGCTCGAGTAGTTGCGCCGGTGGCGGTGACATGGATGGTGATGGTATTCCTGACGAGGACGATTCAGATATGGACGGTGACGGTCTTGGCAATGATCATGACGATGATGTTGATGGCGACGGTATCCCAAACGATGAAGACCCGGACGATGATAACGACGGCATCCCAGACGACCAAGACGACAACCCAAGAGGGCCCGACGAAGACGATGATATCGACGGAGATGGCATCCCCAACGGCGAAGACGACGACATCGACGGCGATGGCATCCCTAACGACGAAGATGACGATATGGATGGAGATGGCGTCGATAATGACGAAGACTTAGATGATGACGCAGACGGCGTAACTGATGTCCAAGAAGCAATTGATGCCCTTCGGAGATTTATTAACTGGGTCCGAGATTTCATCCGGCATCTTGTGTAGCTTACCCACTCACTTTACAAAGGAATTATTTATGAATCGTACAATAAAATATTTAGCCCTTGGGACTCTGTTTTTTCCAAGCCCATACTTGTTGATAGCCCAAACATCACAAGAACCTGTCGTAGCAATACCAAAACCAATCACCCCAGTTTGGGAGGATTCGAGAGACCTCATCCTCCTGTCCGATGACTCCTTGGATCGAATAGCACTTGCAATGCAAGTAATGAACATTTCACTTAATATAAATAACTCATTGACACCCTTACAACGCTTTGATGGACTTTCAATCGCAGGTCATACATTCTGGCCTGAAGCCTCCTACGATAACACACTGACCTGCTTCAACGGTGTTATCGCACTCAATATCTCAAGTGATGCAACAGCCGATGCTGCCAGGATGAAAGCACAGGCTCACTTCTTCAAAGGTGAATATCAGCAAGCAACTGATGCGTACCTCTTGTGCTACAACATATCAAAACAGCTTGAAGTTTTGGAGGGAAGCAATAGCCTTGCCGATCTTGTTGTCACAATGCTAATTCAATCTGCCAGAAAAGCCGGTGACTTTGATGTAGCCATTCAAGCCACAGACTATGTTCTTGCCGATACAACCCTGAGGACAGAGGCTCGTCAAAGCTCACTCCAAATTGGCGGCCAAGCTGCCCTTGAAGCAGCCAACAATCAACGAGCAGAACTGTATCTTACAACACTTCTTACAGATTACCCAACATATGGCTTGGGGTTCCCCGGTGAACGAGTCAATGTGGAAATGGATCTTGTAAGGGCAAAAGGCTTTTCAATCGATAATCATGATCCTGAAGCGGTAGATGCAATGTCAGCTATTGTTCAAAATGTGCAATATATGGGCTTGCCGAGTTGGACAACCGCTGTAGGTCAGCTTGCCGCCCTTTTGGAAAAAGCTGATGAAATGCCCAACGCAAACGCACTCCGTTTGTGGGCAATTGATCAAGTTGATATCAAATCAAACACATTTGACTCAAACGACTCCAACACGCCATTCATGTTAGAAACAAATCGCAAAACTCAACTCGGAATGCTCCAAAGAGCTGCAAAGGGGTTTGCCAAGATTCGCCAATATGACAATCAGGCTGATGTACTCATTCGGATTGTAAGTGAATTTGGCGATATCAACGCAAATGTAACTGCATCTGCTAATGCCGAACTAGAAAGACTCAACGGGCTCCAACCTATCCCTTAATCCCGTCCAATTCACGATTTTCATATATTTTAAACTCGGATAAGCATTCTCGCTTGTTCGGGTTTTTTTAATGTATTCCGATAATTTCACTCGACAATCACCTCAACACCTGCCATACTGTGTCACAGGACAACACACACCCTCTTCACAGGAGCCTCTCAATGAACAACAAGATAAAAATGAAACGCACATCAATCATCGCCTTCGCCGCCGGCGTGACATCCACCGCCGCCCTCGCCTTGCTCATTGCTGCCGGCCCAGACCATGGCCACGATCATGGCGATCATGAAATGGGCACCGCTGTCCATCAGCCCGATGCCGAAGCCGCCCCCGAGTTCGACATGATGGCCGAGATGGCCAAACTCGCAACACCCGGCGCGAACCACCAAGCCCTCGGGATCATGGTCGGCGAATGGGCCGCAACAACCAGCTTCTCCATGGGACCAGACGCCCCTGCAGCCGAAGGCACCGGAACCATGACCGTTCAATGGGTGCTCGGCAAACGATACATCCAATCAAGCTTCAAATCAGACTTCATGGGTCAACCATTCGAAGGCATCGGCTACATCGGGTACGACATCGCCCACGAGCAATATGTCTCCTCATGGATGGATACCATGTCCACAAAGATCACACACATGACCGGCGGCGAGGAGGCCGGAGACGCCCTCGTCCTTCACGGCACATCAACCACCCCAAGGGGGGACAACCCGATGAAAATCGTCACCAAGTTCACAGATACGAACACATGGGTAGATACATTCTTCGATAAAACACCCGAAGGTGAATGGACCCAGTCGGGCACGATTGTCTACACAAGAATCGAAGACTAAAACCGGCACCGAAATAATCGCGTGATTTATCCAAACAACTCGCCTGAACACCAGTGCGAGTTTTTTCGTACACTATGACAGGCTCAAGCTAAGGCTCTCTGCTCACGACCCGATCAGGAGAACGAACATGCCACAGTTCATCTGCTTCCTCGAACCCACCCGCGCCGAGATGCCCGACGCGCCAACCGACGCCGAAACCAAAGCGGTCGCGGATCATTTCAAATATTACCAACGCCTGCTCAAACGCGATTGCCTTATCCTTGCCGGGCGCACCCAAGAACCACCCCACATCGGCATCATGATCTTCAACGCCCCCACCAAAGACGACGCTCTATCAATCGTTGCCCAAGACCCCGCAGTGGCCGTGGGTGTTTTTACCTGCAAGGTGCAAGCGTACAGCGTCGCGCTCAGCGCAGACACACTGAGCTAACCACGGGTTCAGAATACATTCAGACCTCGTGTTTATGGATCGTCATTGGGATGAAACAACATCTGGAATAAATCTATTGCAAGATTT
>JAESSR010000251.1 GCA_016764015.1 Phycisphaerales bacterium | reverse complement strand
CGAATAAAGACCACAGGCGGGACGCCTGTGCCACCAATTTATGACATATCGACCTACACTTTGCCTCACCTAGCAAAGGATTTTCCCAATGACCGATACCGCAGCCGAGACATCAACTTCCGTCAAATCCATGGACGACATCATGGCGTTGTGCAAACGACGCGGGTTTATCTATCCAGCTTCCGAAATCTACGGCGGCGTCAACGGCTTCTGGGACTACGGCCCGCTTGGTGCCCAACTCAAAAAGAACCTCCGCGATGCGTGGTGGACCGATGTGGTCATGAAGGGCTGTAATGGCGAGCTTGGCCCTGATGGCAAGCCGATTTCGATCGTGCCTTTGGATAGCTCGATTATTCAGAACCCGAAGGTGTGGGAAGCATCTGGGCATGTCGGTGGGTTTAATGATCCGATGGTGGACGACAAAGAAACCAAAGAACGGTTCCGAGCAGATCACCTTCAAGGGATTTATTCACTAGCAAACCCTCTCAAACACAGTACCGATTCTGAGACAACTGAAGGCGGGAAACTAGTCTACGGCGAATCCTCAACAATTAGCCTTCCAAACAAAACTGTTGTGGCTTCGAACTTCGACGAAGCGGTTCAACTCCTTGTGGATTCAAAATCATTGAGAAAAATCAATGGAATTAAATCTATAAAGCTCATTGAATATGTAACTGGATTTATGCTTGGCTACAAGGTCGAAATCGATTTTGGCAAAGGCCCAGAAGAGTGCATCGTTGGATCGATCGGCTTTGGCCTAAGACATTGTCCAGAAAAAATTCCTTCGCCATTCACTGGAAAAGCTGGCCACTTAACTCCACCCCGAGAATTCAACCTGATGTTCAAGACCGTGCTCGGTGCGACCGGCAACGCCGAAGACAACGGTGCGTATCTCCGCCCCGAAACGGCTCAAGGCATCTTCATCAACTTCAAGAATGTCGTCGATACCACGCGTGTATCCGTGCCGTTTGGGATTGCTCAAACTGGTAAGGCGTTCCGGAATGAAGTGACGCCTCGCAACTTTACTTTCCGGTCTCGCGAGTTCGAGCAGATGGAAATCGAGTTCTTCTGTCATCCGGATGATTCCAAAGGCTGGTACGAGTTCTGGCGGGATTGGCGGATGCAGTGGTGGCAAGACCTTGGACTCAAGGGCGAGAACCTGATTTTGCGTGAGCATGACAAGGATGAACTGGCCCACTACGCCAAAGAAGGCGCGGGCACGGCGGACATCGAATACATGTTCCCGTTCACGGCTCCGGGCTATGGCGAACTCGAAGGGATCGCGGATCGGACGAACTTTGATCTCAAGCAGCACGCCGAGCATTCAAAGACCAAACTCGATTACTTCGACAACACGCGTGGCGAGTTGGCCAAGAACGGGCAGCCAAAGGGCGAGCGGTATTTGCCTCATGTGATTGAGCCGAGTGCTGGCTTGGATCGCGGCGTGCTTGCGCTCTTGTGCGAAGCGTTTACGCCCGACGAGAACCGCCCGTCGGGTGTGTACATGAAGTTCCATCCGCGAATCGCACCGATCAAGGCGGCGGTGTTCCCGCTAGTGAAGAAGGATGGCATGCCTGAGATCGCAGAACCACTAGCCAGAGAACTCAGAAACCGGTTCGGACATTTGGGAACAATCGATTATGATGTGAAACAATCCATCGGCAAGCGCTACGCGCGCATGGATGAAGCCGGGTGTCCGTTCTGTTTCACGATTGATTCGCAGACCCTCGAAGACCAGAGCGTGACGGTTCGTCATCGCGATACGCTCGAACAAGAGCGGATTGCACTCGACAAGGTCGGCGATTTCCTTGCTGAAAAACTCGAGTTCTGAATCTTTGCGTGGCACAGGCGTCTCGCCTGTGTTCTTGATATTGAATGTAGGGAAAGAAAAGACACAGGCGGGACGCCTGTGCTACGGGTTATCGCTTGCGTCGCATGGCGATTAAGCCTCCGATTGCGAGTAGTCCGAGTCCGCTGGGAGCGGGGATGACGATTTGGCCTCGGATTTCGCCTCCGGGGTGGGCGACGGAATGAATGTTGATGTAGGAGCGGGAATCGAGGATCACATTGAGTTGGAAGGGTGAGACACGCTGGGTTGCGCTGAATGTACCCGATCGCATGAAGTCGCCTTCGATCAACAATGGCAAGATGATCAGGTTCGATGACATCCCAAAGCCGGCTGGGCCATGCAAGTGACCAAAGATCACATCGCCTTCGAGCCCAGCAAACACGCCTGCGATGGTGATGTCGCGGGTGTCGGTGTTGATGGTCATTGATGCCAACCCGGTCGCCAATGATCCCGTTGGTGGTGCGGGTTGAAAACCATCGAGCACAATGTCGTTGATCGTGATGATCTCGGCAGAAACTTGGGCGACACATAATATTGCGATCAGTGGGGCTATTAGAGAGAGAACCGGGTTGATATTTGATCTTTGCATGGTGATTCCTTAAAAGCATTTTCGGCTGGTAAACGCCTGTTCACCGATAAGTATGACACAGTTTGGGCGAAAGACCAGAATTAGCGAAACCCGGGGGGTCAAATCCCATACTACTGATATACGGGCAGATTATTGTTGCCAAAACCACGCAGGGGAATCTAAGAATGGGTGTAGTGAAGATATTGACCATCGGCGTTATCGGTGTCGGCGTGCTCGCGGGTGCGGGGTTGGTCGTCTACAAATCGCCTGTCGGGCAGGGTTATATCAATGCGAAGAACGAGAAAGACAACTCGATATCGGTCATGATGGAATCGGTGGCCTTTGGTGATCTTGAACGGACGGTCTCGGCGCCAGGGTCGATCGAACCAAAGCGGCTGGTGAAAATATCATCGCAGGTTTCGGCAAAAATCCTTGCACTCCCGTTTGAAGAAGGAGAGGTGGTTCAGGAGGGTGATGTGGTCATTCGACTCGATCCCCAGGACCTTGTCGCAGCGCTTGATTCTGCCAAGGCCGGGCTTCGCGGGCAGGAGGCATCGCTTGGAGGAGCGGATGCGGCATTGATTAACGCTCGGCTTTCATACGAACGGCTTGTCCAGCTCAACGAGACCGGCGATGCGACCAAGGCCGAACTCGATTCGGCTCAGGCATCGTTCCTCCAGGCGCAGTCCAACCGTGAGGTGCTTACTCATCAGATCGAACAGGCACGAGCACAGATTGTTCGGGCACAGAAAGACCTTGACAACACGACTATCTCGTCGCCGATCAATGGGATTATCACCTCACTTAATGTCGAAGTTGGCGAGACGGTGATCGTGGGCACAACCAATAATGCCGGCTCGGTCATCATGGAGATCGCTGATCTTACCGAGATGCTCCTCAAGGCTGCGGTTGACGAAGCGAACATCGCCCCGATTGAGATCGGGCAGGATGCGAAGATATTTGTCAATGCCTACACCGATCGTGAGTATGCGGGAACGATTCAACGGATTGGGCTCAAACGCCAGGTTGCCAACGACGGCACGGGTACATTTGAGGTTGAAATCTTGATGAACTTGTCCGAGGGCGAGACGCTGTACTCGGGGTTGAGCGCATCGACTGATATTGTGGTCGAGCATTTTTATGACGCGATGATCGTGCCTTCGCAGGCGGTGGTTGATCGGCGGATTGAAGACTTGCCCAAGGAGGTTCGTGAGGGAAGCGATATTATTGATCTCAACAAGACCTTTACGCGGATTGTGTATCGTGTGGTTGATGGCAAGACCGTAGCGACGCCGGTGAAGGTTGGGCCTTCGGATCTGACTCAGACGGTGATCACTGAAGGTATTTCATCAGATGATGTGCTCGTGACTGGCCCGTTCCGGATTCTTGTTGATCTCAAGCATGATGTTGCGGTGAAGGATCAGGACGCGGAAGAAGAAAAAGAAGCCAAGGGCGATGAAACGGAAGCAACTGAAGAATCGACAGATGATGCAACAGAATCTACTCAAGATAAAACAACAGTAGAAGCTGATGACGATTCACAGGAGTCGCCTTGATGATGAATCCGAGCAGCTCTCCACAATCAGCTCAGCCCACGATTAAAATCAAAGGGCTCAAGAAGGTGTTCCGCGTCGGCGACGAGCGGGTTCGCGCCCTCGATGGCGTGGACATCAGCATCTACCCCAATGAGTTCGTCGCGATTATGGGTGCATCGGGCTCGGGAAAATCGACGCTGATGAATATTCTCGGGTGTCTCGATAAGCCTTCGGCTGGGCAGTACATCCTCAACGGGCATCCGACGCACAAGATGGGCATGGGACAGCTCGCGCAGGTTCGCAACCAAGAGATCGGGTTTATTTTCCAGAGCTATGAGTTGCTGGCACGATCGACCGCGCTCAAGAATGTCATGCTTCCGATGTTGTACTCGAAGAAGTATCTGTTTAGCGCCAAGCGAAGAGCCAAGGACAAACTGAATCTCGTTGGGCTGAGCGATCGGATGTCGCATCGCCCGAACCAGCTCTCAGGCGGGCAACGCCAGCGGGTGGCGATCGCGCGGGCGTTGGTCAATGAGCCGAGTATTCTGCTTGCTGATGAGCCGACGGGTAATCTGGATTCAAAGACGACTGTTGAGATTATCAATCTGTTTCAAGAGCTCCATATGGCTGGGCAGACCATTGTGATTGTGACGCACGAAGAAGATGTTGCTGGGCACGCCGAGCGGATTATTCGATTGCGTGACGGGCGGGTGATCTCTGATTATCCATCGAGCGAGGACCCGATCCATCTGGATTGGATCGAGCGGATGGCCTCCGGGCGTGCGAGCATCACCGAAGCGGAACTCAAGATCAACGCGGTCGCGGATGCCGAGCTTGAAGCCAAGCGATTGGCGGAGAAGAACAACTCGCGATCGATCTTCTCACGCATTCGGAATAAAGAAACAGTGTCAACACCCAGCGAGGACAACTAATGCTCAAAATCCTCACCCTCCCGATCGTCTTTGTCATCCGCTTACTCTGGCAGACTGTGTTCCTTGCGATCAGCCAGGTCTGGGCGAACAAGTTTCGCTCAGTGCTCACGGCGTTGGGAATTATCATTGGCGTGTTCGGTGTCACCGTCGTGACTGCCGGGCTTGATGGGATGCAAGGCTTTGTGCTCAACAAGTTTGAGCAAACAGGAGCCAAGAAAATGTGGGTCTGGGGCGATATTCCAGAGGACAAAGAAACCGTGCTCAGTTGGAACGATGTCAAACCATCGATCTACGAAGCCAACCTCATCCTTGAGCACGCCGAAACGGTTGAAGCACTCACCCCGCGATGTCGAGCAAGTTGGAATGTTTCCTATGGAAAAAAATTGGCCCGCAATGTCTCCGTCACCGGCATCTGGCCGAGCTGGCATGAGATCGAAAATCGACAAGTTCTCTTTGGACGGCCATTCTCTCAAATTGATGACGATGAAAACCGTCAAGTGTGCCTCATCAACGAAACAGGAATCGAAGAACTCGGTCTCGATATTGATCCGGTCGATCAATACATACTCGTCAATAAAAGGCGATTTCTTATCGTGGGCGTACTCGAAACCAAAGAAGCCGGGATCATGGGTAATGGGCAATCACGCACAGAAATTTATATTCCCTTTGCTACCCATAAAATGATGAACCCTTACACCGGAACAGTCTTTGCACTCCAAGTCGTTGATCCTGAAAAATCTGAGGACACAAAGGCCGAAATCAGGTTTATCCTCCGCAACCATCGAAACCTTGGCCCAGAAGATAAAGACACCTTTGATATGTTCGTTCTTCAAAGTATTATTGAAGACTTCAATAAGATCGCTCGTGTCATCAGCTTCATCATGTACGGCGTCATCGGCATCTCGCTGCTTGTTGGCGGGATCGGGATCATGAACATCATGCTCGTCTCGGTCTCCGAACGAACTCGCGAAATCGGATTGCGCAAAGCGATGGGAGCCAAGCCTCCGGTTGTGCTGCTCCAGTTCTTGGTCGAAGCGATCGTCCTGTGTGTTATTGGCGGGCTCGTTGGATTGCTCTTCGGAAATATCGTCGTCATGGCTATTCAGTTCATCCCCGACTTCCCGCTTGAATCAATCTCCATCCCCAAGTGGGCGGTCATCCTCTCGCTCGGGTTCTCGGCGGGTGTCGGCATCATCTTCGGCATGTTCCCCGCGATAAAAGCGTCCATGCTCAATCCGATCGATGCGCTCCGGCACGAATAATCACGCACACTTATACACGAAAACACATACGCACATGATTCACAAAGCGAACCCACTATTTGTCGGCAGCCTACTCGCATTCACACTTGCCGCGGGCGGGTGTATGTCGAACCCGTTTGGGAGCGATCCGCTCGATACGCACACCGTTGCATCACCCGAACGCTTGCGCTCGATTGGTGCGCTTGTTCTTGAACAGGCTGCGCCCGATGTTGATCATCCCAAGACCACCGCCGAGACACTCGAAGAATCCCGCGCACGGTTCAAAGATATAGAACGAGTTGACCTGACGCTTGACCATGCTCGGGTGTCGGCTTTGAGCAATAACCTTGGATTGAGCGCTTCGCTTATTGCGCCGACAATTGCAGCGGAACGCGTGTCCGAAGAAGAGGGACGATTCGAAGCGGTGTTCACACTCAATGCGTCACTGGCAGACAACGACAACGCGACGGCTTCATCGCTTTCGGGCGGCGAATCAACCGTGCGTAGGATCACCCCGGGCGTGACGGTGCCACTGCGGACTGGCGGATCGTTGAGTATCACGCTCCCGCTCTCGCGGGTCGAAACGGATAACTCGTTTTCGTTCTTGAATCCTTCGTACGCATCTGATCTGAACTTCTCGCTGAGCCATAACCTGTTGCGAGGGGCCGGTCGGCGGGCGGCGACGCATTCGATTCGGCTTGCGGATTATGATCGACAGATTTCTGAATCGCAATCCAAGCTCGAAGTGATCCGCACGCTTGCCAATGTTGATCGGGCGTATTGGCGGCTGTATGCGTCGGTGCGTGCGCTCGAAGTCGTCGAACAACAGCATGCGGTTGCGATCGCCCAGCTCGAACGCGCCCAACGCCGAGAGCGCGCGGGCAGCGGCACACAGGTCGATATCGTCCGAGCGCAATCGGGCGTGGCGGATCGTGTGGAGCAGATTATCCGGGCTCAGAACGATGTCCAGCTCGGCGAACGGGCGCTCAAGGTGCTCTTGAATATCCCCGGGCTCGATGCGAACTCCCCGACCCACTTTGAGCTTGTCTCCGCGCCCGATCCGGTTGAATACAGCTTTGATGCATCGAAACTCAATAATGCGGCGATTGAGAACCGGATGGAACTGCTCGAACTCGAGCTCCAACTGGCACGCGACGCTGCCACTATTGCCTTTGCCGAGAACCAGAAGCTGCCTTTGGTCGCTTTGCAGTACACTTACCGGATCAACGGGCTTGGCAGCGACCTTGATAACTCGATCGACACGCTCACACGCAACAACTTCGAGACCTGGACAGTCGGGCTCAATGCGGAGATCCCCCTTGGCAATCAGCAGCGAGATGCCTCGCTGGCGCAGTCGATCCTGAGCCGACTTCAAAGGCTGGCGACGCGCGATGCCCGGATGCAATCGATCACCCGTGAGGTGTATGACGCTGTAGATCAGCTTTCGAGCACCTGGAACCGGATTCTTGCGACGCGAGAAGCGGTGCTGCTGAGTTCGCGTGTGCTCGAAGCCGAACAGCGACAGTTTGATGTAGGGCGTTCGACGAGCACCGATGTGCTCAATGCCGATGCCAACCTTGCCAATGCTCGATTGACCGAGATCCGCGCGGTTGTTGAGTACCAGATCGCTCAGATCGACCTTGCTGTTGCTACGGGCACACTTCTCGGACAGTCCAAGGTTGATTGGGCACCGTCTGATCCTCGTGTTGATGGTGCTGGTGATGGCGAAGCTCGTGCACGCGATGGCATCACGCCGTACCGACCCGGATCGGGCATCATTTTCAATCCGTAAACGACAGGTGAGGATGATCGGGGATTCACTTGCAAAAATCTGATTGATTTGAGCCGATCGAATATCCATGCGTGAAGTATGATCGTCTATGCGCCGATGATTTGTGTGTCATGAATACCAACTGCACAACTCAGTCATCAGCCGATCGGAGTTCCACCGATTTG
>JAESSR010000250.1 GCA_016764015.1 Phycisphaerales bacterium | reverse complement strand
CTCCCCCGGAGGCCCGGGGGAGGCGATAAGATGAAACTTTTGCATGAAAAATGAGCCGACAGATACAACCTGGCCAGCACGCCTACTCCGGCTTGGTCGCGATCATCTCATACACCGGCGGCAGGTGCATAAACGCAGCGGGGTCATTGGATATCTTTTCCCAATCGGCAAAGAACGCCTCGCGCTCATCCTTGGTGATGAACCCGAGTTCTTCGAGCCTAGGAATAAACACCGGCCAAAAACTGTCCGGCCAGTTCCACATCGTTGTCCCCGGACGGGGAGTCTCGATCTGAACCCGCGCAAGATGATCGATACCCAGCCCTGCGTCGATCGCCATTCTCGGGAGTTTGCCCATGATGTCGGTGTCGCCGCCGTGCTCGTTCCAGCTCTTGGCAATCGCGGCGATGACCGTCTCGAACGCATCGCTGACGGGCGAAACACGCATTGAGTCGTAGTTAAAATAATCCTGAATCAACAGCTTGCCGCCGGGCTTGAGCATCTTGGCGATCGAGTTAATCGTGATTTCTGGATCGCCAACAAAGCACATCACCCACCGGACATATGCGATATCAAACAAGCCGGGCTCGATACCTTGCCCAGCGAGCACCTGATCAATATTGGTCACATCGCCTTCGTAAAACTCGGCATGAGCCAACTCGCGTCCTTGGGCTTGACCATTGGCAAACTCAATATAAGGCGGCGATTCATCCACCCCCACCACGCGCCCGGTATGCGTGACGATCTGGGCCAAATCGAGTGACGCAAAGCCAGGCCCGCACCCAACATCGAGGATATGACTGCCCGGCGCTATCGCCGCTCGCTCCCACAAGCGATGCGCAGGGATAAACCAGAGCCGATGCTGAAAACCCAAACGGTGAAGCTCAGCATTATTTGTGCCGAGCACATATTCGGGTTCGTTGGTCGTTGTCATGCTCAAAGTCCTTTAGTAGCTCAATCGCCCGGTGCCGATCCGCATGGCGATGCTCGATGCCATTTTTTTACCCAGATCAACAAAGATCGCTGCATCGTTCTCTGAGAATACATCGCCAACGGCTTTGGTAAACATCTCGATCCACCGATCAAAGTGGTCTTTGGTCAACCCCCCAAACTTGTGGGCTTCGATCGGACGCCCATGATAGGTGCCCGCGTGCATGGCTGCTGACGACCAGAACCGGGTCATTTTTTCATAATGAGCATCCCAGTCCTCGACAATCTCTTCAAAGATCGGCCCGAGCAGTTCGTCTTGTTGTGTTCGTGAATAGAAAAGCTCAACCATCTCACGGATTTTATCGACACTGAGTTGAGTATCGGTGTTCCTTGATTGGCTCTCTGATTCGTTGGCGGATGGGGTGAGATCGAGTTCGATTTTGCGTTCGTCATTCATGCACAGATTGTAGGCATCGGCTCACCTTGCTGTTTTAGTTGAGACTCATTCTCAATAACTAAACTATTGGTCTAGAATCAAGTTCGACAAACTGGGTCTACAGCCGAGTCTACAAAAACATCCCAGCGTTTGAGCTGGGATGCTTTTAAAAACGGTGCGAGAGGGATTCGAACCCACGGACCCCGCAAAGGGTCACTCGATTTCAAGTCGAGCGCCTTCAACCGCTCAGCCATCGCACCATCGTGTTTTACCGACCGGATCATATCCAAAATCGGGAACACCAGTGTATTCACCGATCGGACGATTGTCACTCAAACTTTACTTATCTGTCGCCTGATCTGATGCCCATTTGGGATGTTTAGGGCAATAACTCGGGCTCAAGGCTGCCAATGCTGCGAGCATCGCTGCACTCTGGGTGTTGATCTCAATGGAATCGGTGAGTGAAGCCAACAGCAACCCGATGATGGCGAACATCGGCGCTAAGCCATAGACTCCCTCTGATTTCCGATCCCAAATCCGCCAGCCTGAACGGATCATGATGATGAAAATGAGCACCCATAGCCCCAGACCGATCACTCCGAGTGTGCTCCAAACCTGAAGAACACTGTTATGGGCATGAGCGTGGACCGCTGAATCTGGATTCTGCTCGATCGCCCAGTTCTGGAACCCGCCCGCACCGACACCGATCAACGGATGAGCAACGCCGGCATCGAAGGCTGCCTTGGCCATCTGCACGCGCAAGCCGGTGTATGAATCTAACTGCCCGTTTGCGATCTCGTTGAGTTCGGTTCGGGTTTCATCAAATCGGGTTTGGATCGCATCGCGCATCACAACGCCCGCGATCAACACGATCAGTGCTGCGATGGCTCCACTGACCAGCACGCTCCGCCGGCGGATGCGCTTGGTGAATGCTACGAAGAGTACGGCAAAAACAACGAGCAAAGCTGCCGCGATCCACGCCCCGCGTGTGCCCGTGGCGACGATCCCAATCACAACCGCTCCTGACCCGAGCACACCAAATACTCGCGATCGACCAATTCCAAAGAGTGCCGCAGGCAGATGAAGCCCCAATGCGCCAACGAGCAATGTTCCACCGACAACCGGGTGCCACCACCCTGCAATGCGCCATTGGTGATTTTCAACGTGCTTGGCGATCGGTTCGATCCCAAATCCATCGAAGGCATCGGCTACCTGTGCGAGTTGTCCGATCGCGATGCCCACGCACATCGCAGCGATGAGCTTTGTCCGATGCTCGATCACCGGGAAGAGCAACCCGACAAGCACAAACCATCGCAACTCGCTGATCTCGCCCCATCCTAATGCTGGGTTTCCTGACCACAACAAGCTCAGCATCATCCAACTGCACAGGGCAATGGCAGCCAGCACAATGGGCTGACCAAACCCATGAATCCAGACCGGGAATGTATTGATTACCCGCACCACAAAGAACACCGCCAAAGGCCCAAAGCCGATTTCAGTCAGTGTCACTGGTCCAAATAGGCAGACTAATCCGAGACAGGCGAAGATGAGATGAATCCGATCACCGATGGCGTCTCGCTGGTGCATTCTGATAAAAGCAGCGTCGCAGGCTTGACGATCGACATAAGAACCATCCAAAAACCCTCGCAATCGCCTCCAAATCCCTGTTTGGGGGTCTACATCAGAATTTGGAGTCTTTGTCATCACAATGTCACAGCCCTTTATTCTGGCAACCGATGAGCAGCTTCAATGGTATCATATGAGAGAGAACTGATACAAACTTTGACGATTGGGGCGACCTTGTCGCCGCTCAACCGAATATATCAATGATAGAAGCAGTTTATACATCTGATTCAATGCTGGAGATTCACAATGGATGACATCAAACAAGTACTCGCGCGGGCATCGAAGCGCCTGTTGATTATTGACCTGCTCCGCACCCTTGCGGTCACTTCATTCATCGTCCTGTGCGCACTCTTCCTTGCACGATTGACCCAGAAGCTCGTCCCCACTGTTGAGATTCCGTGGGACATGACCTTCGTCATCGCTGCGGGTGTCGCGCTGGTCAGCGCGTTGATCTGGTCGATCAGCCGAAGACCAAACGAGGATCAGGTTGCGCGCGAGATTGATGATCGCGCCGGCTTACGCGAAACCATCTCGACCGCGTTGTGTGTCGATAAAAACCAAGACT
>JAESSR010000249.1 GCA_016764015.1 Phycisphaerales bacterium | reverse complement strand
TCAGCTTTGACCTTGGCAAGTGCTTGTTCTGCTCGTTTCCAGAGCCGATCGAGTTTTTTGGTATCACCCATCGCCAGAGCCATATCGGTGGCGATCTCACCGAGTCGAGTAATGACAATATTGTCGATATTGTCGTAGTATCGGTTGATGATTTTGCGTTGTGAGGAAGAAAACTCGCGTCCACCAGCCATGACTAATCTCCAGCAACACCTAACTTACACCAATAACTCGCCTAGCATGATAAAAAGAAAAAGCACACTCGATCACGATTCTGAGGGAAAAATCGGTCCAAGCGTGCTTCTTGAAGTACCCCCCCAGGGACTTGAACCCTGAACACGCGGATTAAGAGTCCGCTGCTCTACCAATTGAGCTAGGGAGGCATATTGCCAGGGCAAATATAGCCCTGTACTCGGGTTGTGTCCAGCGCAGTTTGATTGACTCTGTGAGGTTCTTTGACTATCGTTGCCGTCCAATCTCCTGCGATGTCGCACGAGGTTTTCAGATCACCACGCTGTGTCTTTTCGCAGCATAATGAGCACCCGAGCAAAGATCGCTTTTATACGAGGCGAACTGAGCTTGAGTCACAAGGAGAGCGCCAATGCTTCCAAAACAACGCCAAAGCAGAGGCCGATCCAAACGCCGCCGTTCACACGATGCGATCACCGGCAAGACCCCCACCATCTGTCCATTGAGCGGGATGCCAAAATTGCATCACCGTGCATGCCCAGAGTCCGGCTATGTTCGCCCGGGTCTTCGCATCAAGGTTCGCAAGCTCGGCATCGGCACCAACACCTAACTGATACTTACATCCATTTGTACCAGCCGCGGGAGCTCGACCTTGTCGATTCGGATTGCAATTGATGTCATGGGCGGCGACAATGCGCCGAACGCTATCCTTGATGGTTGCATCGAAGCGTTGCCATTGCTCAGCGATACAGATGTGCTTGTGCTTGTTGGTGATCGCGACCTGATCAGCACCTATCTCAGCGACAAGCAATTAGACGACGCTCGAATCGAGATCGAACACGCGAGCGAAGTGATCCCGATGGGTGCTTCGCCGACGGTTGCTGTGCGTCAGTACAAAGATTCGACCATTGTCAAGATGGCCAAGCTGGGCTCGAAGAAGGCTGAGGTTCGTTGTGACGCGGTGATCTCTGCTGGCAATACCGGCGCATGCGTCGCTGCTGGACAGATGTACATGAAACGGCTCCGAGGCGTGCATCGTCCTGGAATCGCCGTCACCTTCCCATCATTTCATGGGCCTGTGGTTCTTTGTGATGCTGGAGCAAATCCTGAGCCACGCGCGACCCATCTTTGGCAATACGCGATCATGGCGGATGTCTACGCCCGCAGGGTGCTCGGCGAAAAGGCACCACGCGTTGGGCTTCTCAACATTGGGTCAGAAGAGAGCAAGGGCAACGGGCTCGCGAAAGAGACCGCCGAGATGCTCAAAAAAACACCCGGCATCAACTACATCGGGTACATCGAAGGTCGGGATATTTTCTCAGGCGTTGCCGATGTCATTGTCACCGATGGGTTTGTTGGCAATACGGTCCTCAAAATGGCTGAAGGCTTTGCCAAGAGTATCTTCCAGGCGATCGCTGAGGAAATCGCGGAACAAGATCCATCGCTTGCGGCTCAGTTTGCACCGATCGTCAAATCGATCTATAAGAAGAACGATTATCACGAGTATGGTGGAGCACCGCTGCTCGGGCTCAATGGCGTGATGATGATCTCGCACGGCAGCGCTGAGGCACGAACGATCAAGTCCGCGATCAAGAACACACTCGAATATGTCCGTGGGCATGTCAATGACGAGATCGTTGAACGACTCAACGAAGTCGCAGAGATCGAGCACAATCGTTCGGTTCAGATCAAAGCCCAAGCAGCACAAGGTGAACCCGCATCATGAGTGATACCAACAGCCGATTCGGCGTTGAAATCATTGGCTCTGGTCTGTGTCTCCCGGAATCTCGATTGACAAACCATGATCTTGAAGAGTGCATGGAAACGACATCCGATTGGATTGTCAAACGCACCGGGATCACTGAACGCCGACGGGCGGACTTGGAGAATGGTGAACGCACCTCGCAAATTTCAATTAAAGCAATGAATAATGCTTTGGCCGACGCCAAGATCGATGCGAGCGAGCTTGATCTGCTGCTCGTTGCGACCATGACCCCTGACTCCCCCACCCCTTCGATTGGGTGCATTGTCGCTAGCAAGATCGGCGCGGGGAACATTGGGGCGATGGACATCAACGCGGCGTGCTCGGGCTTTGTGTACACGATGTCGATGGCAGACGCGATGATTAAATCTGGTGCGTACAAAACCATCGGGATAATTGGTGCGGACACGATCACACGGTTCATTGAATACTCTACGGCTGGACGCGGGGCTGCGATTCTCTTTGGAGATGGTGCCGGGGCGATGGTATTGCGTCGCAGTGAAGATGCAAACATGGGCATGATCGCCCACCGGATGCACTCCGATGGCGACGGCGGCAAGCACTTATTCATTCCGATCTCACATCTCGATTTTCCTGAGCATATTGAGTTTGATGAGTCGCTGTGCAACCGCGTGCAGATGAACGGCAAGGCCGTGTTCAAGTTCGCGGTCAACAAGTTTCAGCAAGTGATCGTTGACACGCTCAATGACGCTGGGATGGATGCCGACCAAGTGGATCACTATGTCTGTCATCAAGCGAACCTGCGGATTCTTGATTCTGCTCGCGAGCGGTTCGGTATTCCTGAGGACAAGCTGTTGGTCAATATCCATAAATACGGCAACACCGTCGCGGGCTCGGTGCCATTGGTTTACGCTGAGTTGATGGCTTCTGGCACGATCAAACGCGGCAACAAAGTCATGTTCCTTGCATTCGGCGCTGGCTTGACCTGGGGCTCGAGCCTCTGGCAGCTCTGATTCACTCTTCTCACTGGGAGTACACCATGAACAACATTATTCTTTGTCCAGGACAAGGTTCGCAAACGATTGGAATGGGCAAGCTCTGGAGCGAGACTTCCGAGGCGGCCCGCGCGATCTTTGAACAAGCCGACGATATCCTTAGCGATTCGCTTGGCGCCCCGCTCTCGACGCTTTGCTTCCAAGGCCCGGCCGACATGCTCAACCGGACTGATGTTTCGCAGCCTGCGATCTACACCGCTTCGGTTGCCTGCTTTGCCGGTTGGCTCGATAGCGAGAACCTGACAACCAAAGAACTCAATATGGTTGGAGCCGCGGGATTATCACTTGGTGAATATACCGCGTTGCATCTCGCTGGCGGGTTTAGCTTTGCGGACGGGCTCAAGCTCGTTGCGTTGCGGGGCAAAGCGATGCAAGAAGCCGCCGAGGCTGTGGATTCTTCGATGGTCGCACTGATCGGTGCGGATGAAGAATCAGCAAATGCAGTGTGCGACAAGGCACGCGAGAACGACATCTTGGTCGCGGCCAACTTCAATGCACCCGGACAAGTCGTGATCTCTGGATCGGCGTCTGCATGTGATCGTGCCGAAGTGATTGCTGGCGAGATGAAACTGCGGGCGACGCGTTTGAGTGTTGCCGGTGCGTTCCATTCGCCGATTATGGCACCGGCTGGGGATCGGCTTGGCGAGGCGCTCGGCGCGAC
>JAESSR010000248.1 GCA_016764015.1 Phycisphaerales bacterium | reverse complement strand
TCAGTGAGTTCAAGATTACTTGCATCGAAATTCATCGTCAGGGAAGTTCCCGCCAAATCCATACGATCAACCAGAAGATCATTCTCCATCAGATTCCGCATGGTCGGAGAGGTGATCCTCGTCACAGTCGATTCGGTAGTTTCCTCGCCGCTCACGACTATTTTCTTCCACAGCCGAACCTCGTTCGTTTCCTGGCGTCCATTGTCAGTAAGTAATGGACTCGTAGGAGGAACTGTTAGATCAGCAAATACAGACTCATCAATCAGCTCGCCGTTACGCGGATCGAACTCCATCATCATGACCGGATCGACCCCACCGCCGCCAAATCCACTGCCCATGACTCTGAACTGATGCTCGACCCATTGCTCCGCTGGACCGGTCCAACCACGCGTATCGCCGTTGGCACCATCGGGCAGTAAGTCCATATCAAGATCGTTTGCGGGCGCAGGGTTTGAAAAGCCAAAGGGCAAATCACCCCAGGCAATTAGGTTCTGGGTCCATTTGTCATCCGGGCCGGTGACACCGCCATTACTATCGAATCGCTTGTCTGCGATGACATAGAACACACGCGTCTCCCGCGGCCCAAGCACCACATTGCGGGTGATGAAGTCGCTATGCCTCGCCTCCGTCACCCCGGTGCCTGGCACCATTTTCTCACCTAAGATCGCCAGATCAGTAAATGGATTGTTCACTGTCCCGTACGCCTGGGTATTCGCAGGATTATCAAGGTTTCGATAAGACGCACCTTCGGGGTGATTTTCGGTTGGGTACCACTCGATATATTTGGCGACTTTATAGAACCGCCCGGCATATTCGATGTAGTATTCAAACCCATAGTTTGAAGATGTATCAATGATATTTTCATTGTTCGCATCACGCTGGCGAGTCAGCGGTGCATCATTTGGAAACCCTTTTCTGCCGCCCAAACTAATCGGCTGGTCGTACGGATTGTGAAGCTGGAAAGCGAGTACCTCGATGAGGTAATCCGAGTTGCCCGGTCCAACAGTACCATCGATACTAATTTTTTGGATGGGCTCAGGATGGCTCTCGCCGCCACCGGGGATCAGCAAAGGCTGACTATCAGGATCATAATCCTCGTCACCACCCGCTTGAACTGATGCATCGGTATAGGCATAGAGCACCGAGACCTCAGTAATCACAGGCATCGCTTCAAAGCCGTACACATTGACGACTTGACGCTTAAGTGGCAAGGGACTACTTGGCAGCACCCCAGCACCAACATCAAAGAGATTCCCGCTTGCCAGCCCTGGATACAACTGATAGGTCGCATCCGATGGGTTCAGATTACTCATGAGCGCTGTGCGAAGTGCTGCGCCTTCACTATTGTTCACAATCAAGGTCGCAACTGTTGTATCTGTATCGCTATCACTCAGATCCTTCATGTTGACCGCGGTGTGTGCAGCCACCCGCAACGCGAGCTCAGGGCCGCGATGCCCATAGAAGAGTGTCGACACCATCGAGTTTGGGAAGTTCGTCGCGTCAGATTCCCAGTTCGAACCACTGGTAAAGAAGTTCGTGTTGGGTCCAGTCGGGGTATCAATCGCCCCGGCGAGTGCCTTTGAGTACACGCCAAAGAGCAGCGAAGGATTCGAAAGCACGGTCTTGAACTCTGGAGCCGCCGACTGCGCCGTCAACGCGGTGCTCACCGATGGATCAAACACCAGATCAGTCCCGAGCAAAGGCACCGATCCTGAGATCGTGGTGATCTTGTTGCGTGGAGTGAGCGCCTGTTGCGCCATGGTGTTGAATGCAACCCGCCCGTTGACCTCACGCAATGTGCGATCTGCTGAACTTGGCGCGATGCTCGGATCACGGAAGATATCGATCATCGTGTACCCGTGCTGATCGCGGTCGAGCGACAGATCGCGGTTGCTCATCAATGGCCCAAACCTGCGGGTCTGGAGGATGTCGTTGCCGCTGGAAACACTCGGGCTCTCGTAGCGTCCGGTTGTGACGCGCTCAAGACGCGTCGTCACCTCTGGATCGTTGAGCCCGTGGAAGGTCAACAACTCGCTAAGATCTTCCATCCCGTAAAGCCCGCTGCCGTAATAATCGATTGTGACATCAGAGGCCCGGGTTTTATAATCAAGATTCCGCGCCCATGCCAATCCTTGATTGGTCGGATCAAGACTCCCCACATTGATGTACTGATCCGCACGCTGTCTCTGAGTGATCTGCCCGGGCACAGCGCTGACATCCCTTGGGTCTCGTTCGTATTGAACGAGTTCAGTACTTAGAACCTGTAATGGTGGCATTGTGTAGGCCGGATCAAACCCACGATAATCGGTCGTCAATGAGCTGCCCAGGGTGATCCCACGACGCAGAGCGTCATAGGCGTACCGCCCAATCAGCATCGCGTTCGAGTCGGGATCGAGTGTCCGTAGATCGCCATGGAGCCCGATCGAGCGATCAAACTCTTGCTTGTATGCCCAGTAATCGTTGACATTCCTCGCGATATTCCGCTGCACCCACCCGTTGCCGTTGGCAGGATTCCATGGGCCGAAGGCTGGTTCATCATCGCCGCGGTACGGACGGCGGAGCTGACCATAGGACAATGGCAGGTTGTTGCCGTTGGTTGTGTAATCGCTCGCAGGGTCTTGCATGGTCAACAACCGACGCAGGTCGACATCCGCTGGGGTCAGCCCGAGCGGGTAATCCTTGGTTGGCGGCACCAATAAATCCGTCGCGGTGTTGACATTGACCAACGCAGACAAGTCCATCGCACGCGCAGCCACAAAGTAGCGGTACGACTTGCGATCGTAGAGCACCTCGACATCATCACGCAAACGATCGCTGGTGCCCGCATTGATATCACGAGCCGCGGTGAACTCGAACCAGCGTGAATCTGCCATCCCATCGCCATTGGCGTCGGCGTATTGATACGCCGGGTAATCTGGATCGGCCCAGGTTGAGACCTGGTTGTTGCGATTGAGCGTAATAAACGGCTGATTGATCGGCATGAACATAAAACGCTGATACATCGTCCACACAGCAGGTGTATTGAACACATCGCCCGATGAGATCACACCGGGCAACGGCACATTCTGCCCCGGCACCCACACGCCTTCTACACTCGGATCAAACGCCTGAATCAGTGATTCGAAATCGTTCTCATTTTGCATCTTGAGCAACGAAAGATAGTTGCTCATCCGACGAATCCGGCGATTATTGTCGTTGGGGTCTTCTGAGATACCGATGCCCGGCTGGGCATCGAAACGCCCAATCTCACCATCTACTGATGAACCGTATCCCGACACCGAGTTGGGACGCAAGTTGAACAGGTTGACAAACCGACCGTCGGGCGCGAAGTTTGAAATCTGAAGCCAGTCCCGATTATCCATAAAGTTCTTCGCGTTGGGGTACAACGGG
>JAESSR010000018.1 GCA_016764015.1 Phycisphaerales bacterium | reverse complement strand
GCTTGATCATTGTTGATTGATCTATTGCCGACAGGAATCTTTGCGAGCCGTTGTGCCATCGACATCGCTTCGAGCCACACCGCTGATTGTCCTAGAGGCTTGTCAGATTGGCGCCGGGTGCTTTTTTGAATGCGTTGTTACAAACGGAGTTGTCGCGTATCGAATCGTTGTCGGATGACACGGTCGGTGAGCACCAAGAGTTCTTGAATACGAATCGGCTTGGCGAGGTAGTCGTCGGCCCCGAGTTTCGTCGCCCTCACAGCGTCATCAACCGTCGCATACGCGGTCATCATAATGATCCCGCCGACAAAGCCCGCCTCGCGAACATCTTGTATGTAGTCAATCCCTGACTCATCACCAAGATTGACATCGGAGAGAATCAGATCGAAATGGGATTCTGAAAATGCTTCGCGAGCCTTGTCAATCGAAGCGACCGCAACGACCGAGTGCCCGGTCTTCTTGAGCGCATGACTGATCGTCAACTGAAGGTTGTCGTCATCTTCAATGAGCAGAATATTGGCCATTTGATTCCTTGATTGGCCAGCACTGGCCAGGTCGTTGCAGAGTTATTCGTCCTGAGATACAGGAATCCGGATGATAAAAGCACATCCTGTCATCTCATCAGCATTCAGAGGCGATTGGACTTCAATCTTCCCGTCATGCTGTGTGACAACTCTGTATGTCATTGCAAGTCCAATGCCAGTACCTCTTTGGCGTGTCGTAAAGTATGGTCGAAAGATCGCTCGATGCAAGTCCGTTGGAATTGCAGGGCCCGTATTGCTGATTCGGAGCGTCCAATAACACGAATCTTTTTCCACACACTCGCCAAGTTCCACTTCAATTGACGAAGAACTCGGTGCAAAGTCAATGGCGTTGCTCAGCACCGCGGTGATCGCATGCTCGAGGTGATGTACATCACCAAGGGCTAACTCAGGCTTGGAATCAACCGTGAGATTCAGGGTCAACCCCTTTGAATCCGAGGCTGCCCGATGGGCTTCCACGACCGTGTTGACAATCTTGTATGGATCTATCGGTGCGATTGTGAGTTCCAAAGGAGCAGAACTCCGGAGCATTTCTTGAAGCCAGAGCTCAAAACGATCAACCGTTGAAATGATCCGTCTTTGGAACTCGCACAACTCAGAGTCATCGTCAAGCTCGATCAGCGTTGTCTCTGATAAGGCTCGAATCCCCGCGAGCGGCGTACGGAAGTTATGAACGGTTCGCTGAGCCATCTCACCCATCGCGGCTAATCGTTCGCTTTCGATTTTCTGGGATTGCATCTCTTGAATCAACACACCCATCCGGTTGAACTCGTCGCTGAGCTGCCCGAGCTCATCATTGGTCTGCACTTGAATAGGGCGAGAAAAATTCCCCGTTGACATCCGCTGTGCACCTTCTCGGAGTTGTTCGATCGGCGTAAAAATCCAACGACGAATGTACAGCACCATGAGCACGCTGATCGCCAACGCACCGATAAGCGTGACGAGTACAATCGAATATATTCGAGCCCGCAAGCTGTCACCAAAGTCCGATGAGAGCCGAGCATCTTCCAAAATCTGCCCCTCGATGCGTTCGATGAGCTCATGGCGTGTGTCAATCTGTTCTATCAGCAGCCTTGCATCTGATTGGTTCCCGGATGCAATCCACTTGGAGTTGATCTCACGAATGTGCCCTGATCGTTTTTGTAGGTTCTTCACAGTCGTGATTCCTGATTGAATCATGACGCCTGGAAGTGTTTCGAGCTCACTGAGCCACTCAGCAATATCGCGTTCAGCCATCTGCAGAAGTTCACTCGCCTGCACAAGATCAGATGAGGAATCAGGATTCACTGCTTCTTTGATAAGATCGATTTCGCCCTCGCCAGCCCGTTTGATATCGTGCAGGCGTTGCATAACCGATTGCATTGAACGGAGGGGAAGCGAGAGTTCGCGTTCGAGGAACCGAATACTCCACACGCTCATCGCGACATTGGCTGCGAGCGTGATGACTAACATCGCCAAGACAACTGATAACTTTGTGCGGAGTCTCATTGCTTAGTTGTTTGGCTGATAATCCCAGCGCCATCCTGCTTCTTGGTCAGGCTCAGCGGAGCCCTCAACATGACCATCCATAAACGCAACATTCGCACGCCCGTTGTGACGCTTGCCCGGGAACCACACCCGATCTTGGGCATATGGGCCTTGTGAATCCAAAGATGGCGCGGTGTATATCGCAGGCACACCGAGCTCAAAGGCACGCTCTCCATCTATATCAAGCAATAAAGGAACGCTGGAATATTCAAGAATCGATGAGCGAAGCCGAGCGAGCACAGCGCGGGGGCGGCCTCGTGCGTCGATTCTCTCTGCTCGATGCAGTCTCGCGTTAAAACCAAATGACAAATTTTGAGTCGGTCCAACTGCACCGTTCGAGCATGAGGTGTTGTTCCGCAAAACCATAGGCTCACGAACACTCGGGCATCTCATCGGGTCATTGCCGTCCGCGTCAGGAGTCTCATGAGCAGATGAATCATCGCCCCACCTCCAGAACTCATCGACACCGTATTGGCTCTCTTGAAAAGTCTCTATCTGGAATGTGCTTCGCCCTTCGTCATCGCCGCGATCGCCGTGGAGTTGTTCGTCAGCGAAGAGTTGAAAATCAAAGGCAATCGCACGCTGTGACATCGAACACTTGAACTCGCGAGCGCGTTCAATGGAGGATGAAAGCATCGGAAACAGGATGCCGATCAATAATGCAATAATACCAATCACCACCAATAACTCGATCAGGGTGAATGCTCGCACTGTACGAACTGGAGTATATTTTCTGGTCTTCACAGCTTCCACGCATCAAGTTTAGCAGATCAAACTGGTTTGCGGACACTAAATTACCAACTATCCAAACCCCTTTGGCGAAAATAGGACAAGAAATGGTCGTATTCAGGGAAATATGGGAGCATGAATACATTTGGTCTACAGGTGGAACCACGAGAACTGTTTTCTTCGCTTCAAAAAAGATAGGAGGGGGAGCGTTGAAAGCATCAATGAACCTCCCTTTGGCTTCATTCCCTAAATGAACCACCACATCTCGTTGACTTGCGAGTCTTCAACAAGAAACAAAGATCGCAGTTCGTGCTTTGCGAGAGCTACGACCAGCCTCCATCGTTTGCACCCCACTCCCCCATATGAGAAATATAGCTGTGCACCTCATCCATTTCGGCACCCTCAAGAAGACCATGCCAAACCGCGGAGGAATTCGTGGCACGCGTAAAGAGACATTTGAATGAATTGCGGATATACTCACAGCATTCTTGTTTGCACTTTGATGAACACTATCAAACTGCAGCACAAGAACTCCGAAAGACGATGCACACAGCACTCTGAATCGGTCTTTGCGGGTGTAGCTCAATGGTAGAGCGTCAGCCTTCCAAGCTGAATGTTGTCGGTTCGAGCCCGTCCACCCGCTTTTTTCATAACTCACGCTGAGTCCGTACGATACAAATCCGATACGGAAACCCACCCTCGGGTGGAGCAGCCTAAAACGCTACAAACTGCGCGGTCCTACACCGCGCAAAGCGTTTCAAGGAGCTCCGCCGATGCCAAAGACACCAACCTACCGGAAGCGCAAGGGATATACCCAGGCGCTTGTCACTCTACGCGATGCCCAAACCGGACAGCGCAAGGACTTCTGGCTCGGCGAATACAACACGCCTCAAAGCCGAGAACGATACCACCGCATCATTGCCTCGTGGGAAGCGAACCTGCGGTGCTGGCCCGAGCCGGACTGGTCAGCAAACGACGACCCGTTTCTTCAATCGAACACGCCGACCATCACCGTCTTGATCCGTGACTACTGGCGATGGGCTGAGCGGTACTACCAGCCCAACGAGTCGGGCACGCTCCGCGTCGTACTTCGGCTCCTCCGCGAGCATTACGGATCGCTCCCGGCCGATCAGTTCGGGCCCAAGAAGCTCCGCCACCTCCGCGAGGCGATGATCGTCGGCGATCAATCCAGCAATCCACCACGAACGCCTTGGTCACGCAAGTACATCAACCAGCAGATGCAACGCATTCGGCGAATG
>JAESSR010000247.1 GCA_016764015.1 Phycisphaerales bacterium | reverse complement strand
TGAAGAATGTAGAATCAGTGTTTGAGCAGTTGTGGGAATCGTGGTGCGAGAAGCAATCCAAAGAAAAAGGATCGAATACATGAGCGTGATCTGGCTCGCATCCTATCCAAAGAGCGGCAACACCTGGGTCCGGTTCCTGCTGTACTCAGCGATCTATGGGCCCGCAAAGAACTCGCCTGATATTGCGAAGAAGATACCCGATATTCATCGCCCGATCCCGTTCGATCCGCCGGCAGACGGGCGGCTGATATGCAAGACGCACTTTGCGTACACGCCCAAGCATCCCAAAGCGGAGCAGACTGAAAAAGCAGTGCTCATTGTTCGTGATCCACGCGATGTGTTTTTCTCGGCGCTCAACTACCGTAGGCTATCGGGCATGACTGTTTCGCAGATGCCCGACGAGGCCTATGCCCAGCGGTATATTGCAGCTAAGGGCGATCCGGATTTTCAATCGATCGGGTTTGGAACCTGGGAATCGCATATTCGCTCTTGGCAAGAGAATGGAACATTCCCGGTTCATACGGTGAAGTATGAGGATCTGAAATCAAATCCTGCGGAGTCGATTTTGGAGATCGGCGCCTTTATTGGGCATTCGTTTACGGCTGAGCAGGTTGATGCTGCGGTCAAGGTGAGTTCGTTTGATTCGATGCGCGCAATGGAAATCCGCGAGAAGCATCAGCAAGCAAAAAAACCAAGTGCGAGTGGTAAGGGGCAGTCGTTGTTCATAGGCACTGACAGTGCACGCCAATCAAAGACATTCTTTATGAACACGGGCAAGACCGGGCAATCGCTCGCGTCGATTTCGCCTGCGATTGAGCGGGCGTTCAACGCGGCGTTTGGGCCTGCGATGGAAGCGTTTGGGTACAGCGTGTAGCCAGATCAACCGGGTGAATACCCGAGCAGTTCGCAAGCCTGTTGATAGTCTTTATTCTTGAGAAACGCTTCGAGCAGTTCGTTGGCGATTGGTTTGCGATCGAATGATTCGATGGTTTTCTTCGATGATCCTCGCCCGAGCTTGGGAACGGTGTCGCCGGTGATGGTGGTGTAGGACTGCCAGTGATTGACATATTGCGGATCAAACTGGATGTCGAGATCGTTGCAGATTGATTGAAGGATGGCCGACGGGTCTTTGGTGAAATCTTCGTACCGATAGAACCCGTTGTCTTTGGCGTACTGAGCAAAGTGTCGGCAGCCCAGCAGGTACGCATCGAGTTTGAGCTTGCTGGCAACAACGGGCAGTTGTAGGAGTGAGAGGTATTGATCGATCGGGTGGCGGGTGGTTGCGATCGCTTTGATTTGATAAGCGCAGTCGAGTTCATCGCTCAGAGCAAAGCCATATTGGGGTGTAATATAAGGCACCCCGATGTAGTCAAGGTGTGACCAGTCGCGGAGTATGAGCGTGTCGCCGCGGGCGCTCGCGCGGGTTTCACATAACGACACAAACTGGAGCATGTTCGGCGGGCGGATTTTCCACCGGGCGACATCCTTGGGGTTGACGAGATCGAACCATTGCTGGGCTTGCATCATCGGGTTGGTGACACTCAGGTTCGCGGGGTGGATCTCAGAGAGCAGCGTCACCTTGTGCATGCACCCGATGCACTTGGCGATGAGTGTCCCGCCAGAGCGAGCCATGCTCCGCACGATTCGGATGGTCGGGGTGCGGGGCATCAGGAATCAAGAATCTCGCTGTTTTTCTGCATCCATTCCCACTGGGCTGCGAGCCCATCGTGGATTGAGGTGGTGGGGCAATATCGGAGTTCGTTCTGTGAACGCTCAAGGTCGGCCCATGTGCGTTCTACATCTCCGGGCTGCATGCCCACCTCGTTGATATTGGCGGGCTTGCCCACGACATCGCTGATGGCATCAATCATTTCGTTGAGCGTGATCGGATGGTTGCCGCCGAGGTTCCACACGCGGAAGCCGTACTCGTCGATGTGTCGGTAGGATTGGATGATCCCGGCAACAATATCATCAACGAAGGTATAGTCTCTGCTCGTTGTGCCATCGCCGAATCGGTTGATCTGTTCGCCCTTGCTCACCTTTGTGAGGAACATGCTCATCGCCAGGTCTGGGCGCTGGCGTGGGCCAAAGACCGTGAAGAACCGCAGCATCGCGATCGGGAGTTTGGTGAGGTGATGATGGGTGTTAGCGATGAGTTCGCACGAGAGCTTGGTCGCAGCGTAGGGTGAGATCGGATGATTGACAAAGTCGGATTCTGCGAAGGGCACCTTTGAGTTGTTGCCATAGACCGAGCTTGATGAGGCGCAGACTGCCCGTTTGCAGTTCGCGTTTGAGGCTGCGCTCAATACGGACTGTGTGCCCAAGATATTTGTCCTTGCGTATCCAACCGGATCGGGGATGCTCGGGCGAACCCCGGCTTTGGCTGCGAGGCGGATCACGCCTGTGATTCCTTGTGAGCTCAGTGCCTCGGTGAGTGTATCTTGATCGCAAATGTCGATTTCTAGAAATGAGAAGTTCTTGTTGGTGTCTGATTGCTTGATGGATTCAAGGTTGTGTTCTTTGCGGGCTTTGGAGTAGAACGGATCGAAGTTGTCTATTCCTAACACCTGGGCTCCGTGGGCGAGGAGGGATTGGCACAGGTGTGAGCCGATGAACCCGGCGCACCCGGTGACAAGTATGTGTTCATTGTTGAGCATTGATCAACTTCCTCTTTGGGGCGTATACAGAATCTATACAATGGTATGAGTTGATCGGAACAAACGATGGGTCTGGATCAATGAGCACGGGGTGTTGGCAGCGGAAATGGATATAAAAAAAGCAGGGCGCCATGTTGAACAGCGCCCCGCTGGAGGAGAGAGAGATCTGTATATAAGGTACGAAAAAATCAGTTCTCAAGCGTTCGTATGGGTCTCTGGTCGAGAAAGATTGCCCATTTTGCCAGAAAACGCCATTTGTTTGTATTGTGTTTGTATTTTTTATCCACCGGGTTTGTGGATATTGATGTTGGTTCGCGGGTTCTTTCACGATAAAGTATGTCATTATGAATCGAAGAAGCCGGTTTGGTTGTTCGTGAAAGGACGCCGGCAAAGCGACGAATGATATTGTGTGGCACAGCGTCACCGATACTCGATAGGCTGATTGACGCGAAGGCATATGTGTTTTCTCGCTCGGCTGCAAAGGACCCATGGACGAACCCGACCGATCTACGAAGTCTCACAATGATCATGCTCTTCACGATCCTCATGATAGTAGTGAGGCTGATGACCAGCCCCCCCCCGCTGGCCTCGCATCGGATGATGCTTGTTCATTGATTCAAGTTGAAGTCTTGGATTCCCAAAGGTTGCTCTCTGAGCAGGCGTATACAACGCTGAGCGGGTTGGCGATGCGTGCGCTCGAGTGTCTTGGCTGTCAAGGGCAGGTTCGCGTGAGCATTGTTGATGATCGGCGAATGAGCATTGCGCACGAGAAGTTCTCGGGGATTACAGGCACGACCGATGTGCTGAGCTTTGATCTTGCAGATCCTAACAGTTTGCTGGAAGAAAAAACACTCGACACTGATCTCACTGTTTGTTTCGATGAAGCGGTGCGACAAGCATCGAAACTCAACCATCCGGTTGAACACGAGCTGCTGCTTTATATTATTCATGGCACGCTGCATTGTTTGGGCTATGACGATCATGACGACGCTGCGTATCAACGCATGCACGCCAAGGAAGATAAAGTTTTGAATCAGATTGGTATCGCGCCGACATTCTTTGTACAACCAGATCCATCAACGAAGGAGAACCGCTCATGAACGCAGGGTGGTGGCTTATTTTAGGATTGACATTCGCGTCTGTCGCCGGGCTCTTTGCCTCGCTGACACTCTCGCTCTACACGCTCTCGCGTATCCGTATTTCATCGCGTGTGCAAGACTCAGACCATGAATCGACCAATACCCGGGTGTTGGCGATCCTTGAGGATGTGCAAGGACATGCGGTTGCGATCGCGTTTTTGAAATCAGTATTCCGGTTTGCGACTGCTGTTGCACTGGTGTACTGGACAACAACAATGCGCGAGCTGGCAACCCCCGACACTGTTTCGATGGTGCTCGGGCTGATCGCAACCATTATTGTGCTCTGGGTGAGTTCAACGCTTGTCCCGATGGGGGTCGCAAACCACGCGGGCGAACGGGTGGTGATTCAGATGAGCGGAATTATTCGGCTTGCCCACATGATCTTTGTGCCTGTGCTCCCGTTGTGGCGATTTATCAACGAGGTTGTCCGCAGGCTCTCTGGGGCTGATCTCAATAGTAAAGACCTCGCGATCAGTGGCTCAGATCTGAGAGCAATTGTTGTTGACAGCGAGGTTGAGAATAATCTCGACGAGGTCGAGCGCGATATGCTCGAAGCGGTAGTTGAGTTCCGTTCAACCTCTGTCGAGCAGATTATGACTCCGCGCACCGAGATCAACGCCCTTGAGTATACCGATGATTTGGGCGAGGTCCAAGCGTTTATCAACGAGCACGGGCACTCTCGACACCCGGTATATTCTGAAAATCTCGATCATATCGAAGGCATGCTTTATGCCAAGGATTTGCTCAAGTGGATCATCAATCACGGCAACAACGGCAAGCCATTCGTTCTCTCTGAACTTCTCCGTGAGCCTTCATTTGTGCCTGAAACAAAGACCGTCCGTGAGCTGCTGACCCAGCTCCTTGCAGATCAGGTGCATATCGCGATCATCCTCGATGAATACGGAGGCACATCCGGACTTGTGACAATGGAAGATATCGTCGAAGAAATCTTTGGCGAAATCCAGGATGAGTACGAAGAACCCGAAGACGCCACCGCTGTGGTTTTGGATCAGTCAAACAAATCCGCGGAGATCGATGCCCGCACCGAGATCGACGACGCCAATGATGAGCTAGGGGCTGTTGGAATCGAGCTTCCTGAATCAGATGACTACGACACCGTAGGCGGATTCATTAACACGCTGCTCGGGCGAATCCCCGAGCAGGGTGAGGAGTTTGATCATGAATCACTCCGCTTTGAGATTCTTGAGGCGGAGCCCACACGGGTTGTGCGGTTGCGTGTTTTATGTGTGCCCGATCAAGATGAACCGATCAAGGAACAGGGCTGATTTTTTACGAGCGTACCCGTTTACGCGATGAATCTTCAACCATGAGCCCTGCGCTCTGGGCGATCGATGCGAGCTCGATCCCGCGGGTTTTTTTGAGTTTTCTGCCGATGGATTCGCGATGGTTTTCGATGGTCTTGACCGATCGAAACAACGCTTCTGCGATTTGTTTGATGGACATTCCTTGCCCGAGCAATGCCAAGATTTCGAGTTCGCGCGGGGTGAGCGATTCGAGTTCGCCGAGTCGGATGAGGTTCGAGTTAAAAACCTCATGCTGGCCTTCGAGGATGTGTTGGGCTTCGTCGCCAGCAGCGATCCTTCGTGTGATGACCAGGATGCGATCTTGGTCGCTTTTCTGGTCGGCGGCAATCAAGCTCATCCAACTGAACTGCTGCTTGCCTTGCCAGACAGTTCGGAGGAGCACCGCTTCGCCGGTTTGTTGAATTTGCTCGAAGAGTTTGATTCGTTCTTTCACCCACTCGTCGGGGAATCCCATGTCGAACATTGATTTCCCGATGACCGATGACGGTGTGCGTGCATCGTCGAAAAAGAATCGTATTGATTGTTCGTTGATAAACAGATTGACGCCATCGACCGACACGAGTGATACGCCGGTGGTGGGGTCAGATGTAAAGTTTTTCCAAATTTCAGTGTTCATAGTTTCCTTAGCGAGTGTGCCCGGTTCCCTCCAGAGCATTGCCTTTAAAGAGTTCAAATCAAATCACAAGCAGACCCATGAGGGCATGCTCTCTCTATCATCCTACCATAAGGATGATGTATTTCAAAATGTATAACACGCTGACGAAGCAGCTCGAAGCGTTTGTCCCCACAAACCCGCGAGAGGTGTCGTTCTATTCCTGTGGCCCGACCGTGTATGACGATGCTCACATCGGAAACTTCCGATCATTCCTCGCAGCTGATCTTTTACGCCGATGGATCGAATCTCCACTGTGCGCACTAAAAAATAGCAATGATTCTGTATCTGGACAAAGAAGAACCGTTGTCCAGGTGATGAACATTACCGATGTCGGGCACATGACAGACGATGCAAACGCCGATGGCGGCGGCGAAGACAAGATGGAAGTCGCTGCTCGCCGGATCGAGCAGGCAAAGAAATCTGGTAAAATACCCCATGATGCGGGGGTAGACCAATCAGACCCATTCGCCATCGCACGCTACTACGAGGCTCGTTTTAAAGAGGACGCGATTGAGCTTGGGCTCAAGGTGGCGATTGACGATCGGGATCGGGATGAAAATACACCAACTTTCATGCCTCGCGCCACCGACAATATCCCCCAGATGAAAACCGTTATCGAGCAGCTTCTTGCTGATGGGTTCGCGTACCCTGCGGGAAACACTGAGTCGCGTGCGGTTTACTTTGATGTCCAACGCTTTGAAAAGTATGGGCAGCTCTCGGGCAACTCGATCGATCAGCTCAAAGGCGGAGCCGGCGGACGGACCGATGAAGCGAATACGCAACAGAAAAAGCACCCGGCCGATTTCCTGCTTTGGAAAGAAGATGCGACACACAAAATGAAATGGGCATCGCCAATCATCCCAAACCTCGCGGATGATCAGCAGTGGGGGCAGGGGTACCCGGGGTGGCACATCGAATGTACCGCGATGGCATTGGGTCGGCTCGCCGATGGCGGGCTCGACGGGGCCCGATCGAATCACGCCCAGATTGATCTGCATTCAGGAGGCGAGGATAACATTTTTCCGCATCATGAATGCGAGATTGCTCAATCTTGCTGCTTTACGGGCAATGAGTCCTTCGCCAAGCACTGGTTCCATCCGAGGTTCTTGAAGGTTGAAGGGCAGAAGATGTCCAAATCCAAGGGAACCATGTACACCCTGCGTGATCTGGCCGCCAAAGGAATCGACCCGGCTGCGATTCGGCTCGAGCTTATCAAGACGCACTATCGATCCAATGCAGATTTTTCGATGCAGGGGCTCAAGGACTCCGGGCGTACTGTTCAACGCTGGCGTAAGTTTATTGAAACTGGCTCACAGGGCGAAGCTGGAATGCTCAACAAGGCTGTGCGAGATGATGTTGCCAATGCGATGCATGATGATCTCAACATTGCTGGGGCTTTGGGCACGATCAACAAGTGGATCAAGGACACGCCGAATCCAACCCGTGCAGATGCTGAACTATTCAAGGTGTTTGATGGGTTCCTTTCGGTTTGTTCACTTAAAGTGCTTGAGCAGGCAAAGTCAGATTCCGGCATCGCTATCTATCAGCCAGGTGTGACGCCATCGGAAGAAATCGAAACCTTGCTCATTGCTCGTCGTGATGCAAAGAAAGCCAAAGACTTCGCTGCTGCTGATGGCATCCGCGACCAGCTTTCGGCGATGGGGCTCGCCATCATGGACAAGCCTGAGGGTCAGGTTGAAGTCGCACCCATCAACTAGGCCGTGTCAGACGATTTTTTGTTAACTCAAAGATCCTGATCTTTCGCCTCCCCCACGCTTGTGGGGGAGGTGCCGAACGGAGTGAGGCGGAGGGGGGCTTTCTTTGCTCTCTATAATTATTTCGCATCGGCACAATCTCGAAGACCCCCTCCGTCTGCTTCGCAGCCACCTCCCCCGGAAGCCCGGGGGAGGCGATAAGAGTGTGTTTTTATGTGGATTAACGAGCGGGTTGACACGACTTCGGCGATCTCTTTCTTCTTTCTATTGCCTACTGCCCATTGCCTTCCCCCCCCTATCATCCCCCCATGCTCTGGACCCTCTGGCGAGCCATCACATTCGAGTTCTGGCGGCTGCTGTTGTTGACCGTTTCGGTGGTTGTCGCTGCGATCTCGTTTGCCATTACCATCAAGCCTTTGGCTGATGGCATGCTTTCGATAGATCAAGCGATCCGGTTTATGTTCTATGCGATCCCCCCGATGCTTGCCTACGCCTTGCCGTTCGCTGCGGGGTTTGCGGTGACGATTACCTATCACCGGATGTCGTCAGAGAATGAGGTGACCGCGATTTACGCCTCGGGTGTTTCGCACAAGAAGCTCTTGTTCCCCGCGTTGGTCTCTGGGGTGCTGCTCGCGGGCGGAATGCTTGTGCTCAATGATCAGGTGATCCCTCGGTTCCTCAAAGAGATGGAACGGATGGTGACGCAGGACTTTGCCAAGATATTTGTTAGCGAGCTGCAATCTGGTCGTTCGGCGCAGATCGGCACAAACGAAATCCACGCGGACTTTGTTCAGCGTGTGCCTGTTGAAGCGGGCTCGCCGGTGATTGAGCAGTACATGCTCGGCGG
>JAESSR010000246.1 GCA_016764015.1 Phycisphaerales bacterium | reverse complement strand
TCATCCAGACAAAGCCGATGGCGAGTGCGGCGATTACAGACTTTGTTGATCCTCGCTTGGTAAAGAGAGCTGTGAAGAAGACACCGATGAGCCCTGCATACGCGATGCCCATCACGCCGAGCGCGAAGTTGATGAGCGTGTCGTTGTTATGGCTTTTCCAGAAGATACACACGCAGGCGAAGAGCCCGAGAATAATCCCCCAGCCGACAACGGCGAGCTTGCCTACGAATACAAAGTGTTTCTCTGAGGTTGCCGGATTTTTTGCCAAGGCCATTGGGCGGTAGAGATCGCTGATGAACGCAGCCCCCATCGCGTTGATCGCGCTGTTGAGACTCGACAACCCGGCTGCGAAGAGCCCCGCCATCATCAACCCGCGCACGCCGGGCGGGATTTGCGTCATGATGTAGTGCAGGAAGACCTTGACGGTATCGCCTGTGGGCGCATCGGCAGCGAGGGTTGTCAGTTCTGGTCGCTGATAGACGATCCAGAGCAGCAGTCCGACGATCAGGAAGATCGCAACAGTGGGGATGGCGAGCAAAATCCCGGTGATGATCGAACGAGCACCAGCCTTGGCGGATTTACAGGTGAGCATCCGCTGGGCGAGGTCTTGGTCGGTGCCATAGGAACCGATGCCCAGGAGCGTGAATCCGATGATGCACGCTGGGAGTGAAAAACTGTGGCGTGGATCGAGCGAGAGATCGAAGAGCGTGAGTTTGGAAGCCCCGTTTTCGCCTCCGGTTTGGAGCTCGGCGATGACTAGTGAGAAGGGGACATTGATCGAGTTGATGATGAGGACGATCGCGACCAAGGCGGCGCCGATGAGGATACCGAACTGGATCACATCGGACCAGATGACCGAGCTGATCCCGCCTGCGAGCGTGTAGGCGATGCCCACGACGGTGAGGATGGCGATGGCGATGATGAGGTTGGATGGGTCGGTGCCTTTGTCGAGTCCGAAGAGAAGGATCGACGCGGGGATCGCGCCGGCGTAGATGCGTGCGCCCGAAGCGAGCACGCGCCCGATCATAAAAGTGATGCTCGCAGCTTTGCGCGATGACGATCCGAACCGGGTTTCGAGCAACTCATAGATCGACGCGCTGCGGGATTGGTAGAAGGCCGGGAGGAAGACGAAGGCGATGACGATTGCCGCGATGATCATCCCGATGTTGGTTGCAAGGTAGGTCAGGTCGCCGAGGTAGGCGCTTTCTGGTACGCTGATAAAGGTGACGGCTGAGAGCGAGGTCGCGACGATCGAGATGGCGACGGCCCAGGAGGGCATCTGGCGAGAGCCTAGGAAGTAGTCTTCGGTGGTTTTGTTGGATTTGCGGGAGAAGAGATACCCGGTGATGGCGAGTGTGAGGAAATAGCCCGCGAGGACGAACCAGTCGGCGAGCCCAAACCCCGATCCGATCGGGATTTGGGCATCGGCTTGTGCAAGGATGATCGGCATACTTCATTTTCGGATATCGAACCGGTTTCTGGTCACAATGGCGGGTGACTTTGAGGCGATCCGGGCTATACTCCTTGGCGTTCTGGAGCGGTGGCAGAGCGGTTGAATGCGCTGGATTCGAAATCCAGTATGGAGGTCTCCTTCATCGGGGGTTCGAATCCCCCCTGCTCCGTTGAATAAGCCCTTGTGATCGCAAGGGCTTATTTTATAGGCACTTGTGAGTTTGCTTGCAGAAAGAAGTTGGCGACTGCCCCATTTCTATCCCAGTTTTGGAGTTCGAGAACATGGCTGCATCGCTCTCTAGGCAATACCTCGACGGCCTTGATGAATGGTATGGGACGAGGGTTTTCAATCAGAATGGTTTGCACTGTATTTAACATCGCTTTCACTCAGGTCGAGGTTGAGCGGGAAGTTGAAACTCCCTTACAGCCATATCGGGTTCGCCGAAGCGAAACTCCATAATATCGTCATCGTCCTCGCCCTTCACAAGTTGGACACTCTCAATCAAACGCCCTTTGATCTGATGAGCGAGGAACTGATTGCCTGCCGATGATCTACTCCTGCTGTACCCAGCAAAGAACTGCTCTGGTGTCTCTGTACCTGCGAGCATATCAAGAACCGCGCGGGCTGAGATTTGTATCGATCGATTTGTCGTGGTCATAGAGCCGTGCCTTCCGTGTCGTGGGTCGTCTTCCCATTTGTTTTTGTAACAGTTTGCCGCGTTTTCTCCGGTGAGTAGTGGGCGCGGAAGAATTTTTGGCAATGTCTTTAGAACATCAAGCGTGTTCTTTGAAAGCTGGCACGCATCCGTTCGTAGAAATATTTTCTGTTTCAGATTTCGTTCTCGTCTCATACCATTTAACATTGTTGGCAAGGGAAGTTCCGCGTATATCACCAACACGAACGAGAGTCTGCTACTGTTCGAGAAATGTTGAAGCATGATGCTATGGAGCGAAGCTGCGCCACCTGTGGCATCCAACGTATTCGTCAGCAAACTGCACCCACCATCACAGATAATGAGTCCGCATGGGCCATCATGACCAGTATTACTCAGTTGCGAGCATTTGCTTTTTAATGCTTTGTAAAGCGGGTTTTTTGTCGGTGAGTACGGTGTGGTATACGATGGGTGCCCCCCGCCGTGGAAGGGGGCATTCGGATTGAAAATCACTTTTATATCCAAGTTTGGACCTTGCCAGTGATGTTCCTTCTGTGCGCTTGGATTTGTCTTAATGCATCGTGCAAACTCACGGAAATCTTGATCGAACAAGTCTTTCGCATGCCCAGTGCCTAGATGGAGTTTCATTCGAGCATTGCCGTACTCTCCTTCGGTTTCGCCTGGAACCTCAATGGAGTATGCACTAGATGGGCATCCCATTTTGAGGAGCTTTCGACGGATAGCAGTGCTGATCTGATCGTATGGGTTCTTTTTATGCATACTTCTATCGGAAATTGTCGTGATTTCAACAAGGCATCCTGCTTTGTCCGTTCCTCCAGGTCGGATGAGTAAGTCTCCTCGGCTTGTGCCGCCGAGGTCCGGCTCGTACTCAACAGGACAACTGCGGGCAACAGCCGCTGTTATCATAATCTCCCACTCGGTGGGAAGAGAGTTTTCGCTCTTTGAGTTGAGTTCTGGAATCAGCTTCTTGAATGCTTGGTCTGGGATGATACCAGCACAAGCTTCGATCGAATCTTGAATTTTCCGTCTTGCGAATAGTGCCATCGACCTTCCTCGTTTGATGTGCAATTATAGGGAAGCAGTCCTGTTTTGTTGCTTGTAACAGCAGCAAGCGAGAGATTTGTCATGAAACGGTTCAATCCAGCGGTGCTTCGATCGCCTCTGCCGAAGCATCGTGCCAAGCTGCTCGGGCACCTTTGATGAAATCTGATTTGGTTCCTACATGAAAGGAACCTTGCTTGCTGATGTTCAAGGAGGCCGATGGTGCTCCAAAACCGTAGTGGCGTGCGGATGGCGTAATCGGG
>JAESSR010000245.1 GCA_016764015.1 Phycisphaerales bacterium | reverse complement strand
TGCCAAGCTGCTCGGGCACCTTTGATGAAATCTGATTTGGTTCCTACATGAAAGGAACCTTGCTTGCTGATGTTCAAGGAGGCCGATGGTGCTCCAAAACCGTAGTGGCGTGCGGATGGCGTAATCGGGGAGTTCTTGGCGGAGCCGCTTTGAGGCCTTGACTTTGATATCCTAAAAACCTACAGGCACCTTGCTCTGTGCAATCACAGCGGCGACGGCTTCATAGGCGTTCTTGGGGCACTTGAATGGTCTCGCGTTGCTATCGCGGCGTTCTGTGAGGGCTGGGATGCGTCGCTCCGAATCTTGAGCAAAACGGGATGATTGGGAAACACCACGGGCAAACATGGAGACTTTATCAAGTAGTTGGGTGAGGACAGAGATGGCTCTTCGGGCACGATGGAATGAATACTAAAACAGCTGCTTCGGATGATGATCGCGTTGTTCAATTGATCAGAATTCATATGGCAGATAATGAGTCAGTGCGCAGGTGTGGCCCAAAAGGCCAGCAGAAGCCGGGAGTTGCAAAAGATTTGATATTGAGCTTTGTGTTGCAGGGTGTGTTGTAGAAAAAATGATATTCGATGCTTGATGAGCGGAGTATTCTGGTACAATGGTGCCTCGTGCGAGAAACGAATGACCAAACTCAGAAGAAGATTACTCGACCAGCGTTTACTTTGATAGAGATGCTGGCGGTGATGTCTGTAATTTCTATTCTGCTCGCAATTTTACTTCCCATGCTTGCATCATCAATGGAACGAGCGCGTGAGTTTAAGTGTCAGATGTCTCAGCGAACAGTTGCCTTTGACTTTCGGCTCTTTGCTGACGAACAACTCCATGGTAATCGCGGCGACGATAACGGGCGTCATTCTTTCGATCTTGAAACTTTCCAAGAGAACCAATACGGGGTCGATGAGTTCTGGCGATGGGGGGATGACATCTCTGCCCACGAGACGCCTGACTCAGACGGGAATGACCCGATGCGATGTCCGAGTTTGCGCCAACCGATTGTGTTGCGTGATAATCTTTCGTGTAGTAGCGGTGCGGTCGGGCCGCCACAGAGTGTTTCGTTTGGTTTTAATGCACGATTAGATCGAGCAGAGATAACTGATGCTTATGGCCGACCGGTGGCTGTTCATGTTCGGCTCAGACCAGCGATATTGCAGAACTCAAGCGTGCCTTTGATGCTCGATATTGATGGGGAGCGAGCGTTCGAACTCGGTGTCCCTGCGATCTATACCGCTCCTTCATTAGACTCACAGGGTCCATATGCTGGCGACCGAGTGTGGTTCCCGGGCAAGCGCCACAACGGGCGGGCGAATGTCGTCTTTATGGACGGTCATGTCGAAGCGTCCGCAAAGCCATCTCAAGAATCTGGATGGCGATGGGACTACCAACCAATTAGATAACGATGCGTCTGCGATCCAAACTTTCCATTGTGTTTGCGTTGTTGGTGTTCACCTTAGCGGCGAATGTGGCGTTGAGTATCTGGAGCATTCAGTTCTTAGAGCGTGAGCTGTCCGTGCCCTTGCAGTCGATGCAGTCGGTCATGAAACGCCTCCATGTACTCAAAAGATCAGGCGAGATTGAGATAGATTCTATTGCGGAGAAAGTTGACTCGAGCAACTCTGATTCTGCGCTCAATCAAGATCCATCAGGCTTTGTCGATCAAAGTGTTCATGCACAGATTGCTGCGATTGAAATCGACAACATACGAATACTCGATGAGCTTGAACAACTCCCCGAGGTCATGCTGCGTTCTGGTGTCACGACAATCGAGAACCTGCGAGAGAGGTCATTGAATATTGATACGCTCAATAGGCAGTGGGCGACATCGCTTGAAGATGCGGATGCTCGCCGTCTCATCAAGTTGATCGACAACCGCCATGAACTGATTGAACTCATCGAAGGGCAGATACTCGATGATGCTCAAATAGCATCAAACTTTGGCAGCCAGCTCAAATCGAGGATGCACTCGATCATACTGGTGACGCTCTTTGGTGCGCTCGCTATCGGCGTGCTCATGGTGATGTTTATCCGTAAATGGATTTTCTCGCCGATCGAGCAGCTCCGCGAGGGGGCCGTGCGGATGGGGCAAGGAGACTTTGGGAATCTGATTGAGGTTCATACAAGCGATGAGCTCGGACAGCTCAGCGATGAGTTCAATCATATGGGCGAACTGATTCAGCAGATGCAAGACGAAAGAGTAGAGCGCGAACTGCTCGCGGCGATGGGAGAGATGACCCAGCGGACCGTCCACAACTTCCGTACACCGTTATCGAGCATTCGTGCATTGTCGGAAGTGCTTCTTGAAGACATGGATGAAGGCTCTGAGTCTCATGATTTTCAATCCCGGATCATCGCAACAGTTGATCGGTTTGATCTTCGGCTCAATGAAATGCTGCGTGCTTCGGCGCCGTTGGAACTCGTGCTCAAGAGTTTCAATCCAGCAGAGCTCCTCGAATCGATCGTCGCTGATCATCGGGGGGCAGCGGAATCAAAGGGGCAGACAATTGATGTTGTGATCGATGAACCGCCTGAAACTGCTCAGGGAGATGCGCATCATCTTGGGCATGCGATGACAGCGATTCTCAGCAATGCGATAGAGTTCGCGCCAGATTCATCATCAATTCAGATTCAGATGGGACAGGTAAGCGAGAATGAAGTGTGTTATTGGACATTTCGAGTTGCCAATAATGGGCCGATGATTCCGCAAGACTTGCATCGATCGATCTTTCGCCCATACTTCACTACGAGGAAATCAGGGACTGGCATCGGACTTGCAATGACGCAAAGGGTGACTGATCAACATTCAGGGCGGATTCGTATTGATTCGCCGCTCGATACCACGAAAAAGGCCGGTTGTGCCTTTACGATGTTGATCCCTGTGAACCCTGCTGTCGAGTAGACAGCGCATCTCCGGGCCTGTGCTGGCCCGCGGAGGACAGCTGTGGCCGACATCCTACTCATAGAAGATGATGCAGAGCTCCGAATTATCATTGGTCATTTTCTGGAGAAACATAATCATGCGGCCGAGATGGTTGATTCACTCGAATCGGCCCGTGTGCTGTTCAAGGATTCCCACTTCGATCTCATTCTTTCAGATGTGAATCTCGGGGAAGAGTCCGGGATTGACTACATCAAAGATGTACGAGATTCGGGATTTGAGGGCGGGATTATCATGATGACCGGCTATGCGACCGTTGACGATGCAGTCAGGGCAATGAGGCTTGGAGCCGACGATTACCTTGCCAAACCGATCCGGATGCAAGAGCTTTTAATCATTACCGAGCGGGTGCTCAAACAACGATCAGAATCGCGTCAACTCAGACTCTACAAACGAGTCGAGCATGCAAAGAAGCAATCGTTGCAGCCTTTGGGTGAATCGAAAGCGTGGATTGATTCTATTTCGATGGCCAATCGGCTCGCCCAAATCCCGGTGGGGAATCGGACGCAAGATTCGGGGAATGTGCCCGGCGGAGCATTGACGACGATCTTAATCACCGGCGAAACGGGTTCAGGCAAAGGTGTCCTCGCTCGGTATATTCATGATTCAAGCCCGGAGCATGATCGCCCGTTTGTCCATGTAAACTGCACCGCGCTCCCTGCATCGCTTATCGAGTCCGAGTTGTTTGGACATGAGAAGGGCGCATTTACAGATGCCAAATCAACCCGCGAAGGCCTCTTCGAGATGGCTGATGGGGGAACGATATTCCTTGACGAAATTGGAGACCTCGATTTACCTTTGCAAGCCAAGCTGCTGTCGGTGATAGAGAATGGACAAATCCGAAAGGTGGGGGCGACAAAGGAGAAGGCCGTCCGGATGCGTGTCCTCGCTGCGACCAATAAGGACCTCAGAACAATGGTCACTGATGGGACATTTCGAGAAGATCTGTTGTTCAGGATCAACTCATTCCCGATCACGATTCCGAACCTGAGAAGCCGGGGGGATGATGTTGTGCTTATCGCAGTAGGGATTCTCGATCATTTGCGGAAAGAGTACGGGCTCGAACCTGCAACTTTTAGCAAAGATGCAAAGGCTGCAATGATCGCCCATGCTTGGCCTGGGAATGTGCGGGAGCTTTTCAATGCTGTCCAACGAGCTGCGATGCTCGCACCAAGTGCGCTCATATCAAGTGATGATCTTGCGATCCACAGCGATACATTCCAGTCGACGGCTGCTCTTGCGTCGAACACGATAGGTTTCCGGTTTAACTTTGATTCAGGCGCTCATACAGTGCAAGAGGTTGAGCGAGAACTGATGGTTCAGGCGTTGGATCAAACCAACGGCAATATCACCCAAGCTGCGAAGCTGATCAGTATGCAGCGATCGAGTTTCCGATTCCGTGTCGAGAAATACAAGATAACCAACTCGAATCAGAAAGTTAGTGGCATATGAAACACTTGTCTTTAACCGTTTTGTGTATCACGAGTGCCACACTCTTTGCGAGTCCAGACTCTGGTGGTGTTTGGACTGACGCGCAAGGTGATGCAGCCATTCGCAGGACTGATGTTGGTGCAAATGCGCCACTTCCGGCAGAGTTCGAACCGATTGATTTGCTTTCGGTTGTAGTCGATGGATGGCAACCGAGTTCGCCAAGCACTGATTTGTACTCTGGTTCCACGGTGGATGGCGATGCAGATTTTGTTCGTATCCGAGTGGTTGTCGATGGGCTCGTGACACCTCCAGGGCCAATAGGGCTGAACGGTTTTCCATTTAATCCGTACCAGTTTGGTGATCGTCCAATCACCGGGTTTATTGATCTAGATATCGACGAACAAAAAAACTCTGGTGGCGAACTCATGCCGATCGCTCGAAATCGATACTTGGCCAACATCGCTCGATTCGGGCTCAGCCCGCAAGGGTCGATTGCCGAACGGATGGTTCAAAGCGGAGATGATATCGATTCCAACTTCTTTGTAGGCCCACAGTTTGAGCGGACCGGTGCCGAGTTTACGCTCATTATGTGCGGCTGTTTCTCACCTGTTATTCTTTCTCAAAGTGGAAACATGAACTCTCTGTTTGATGCAGGTGAAACATGGGTTGTTGGTGGGCGATTCTTTGAACGATTTGAATCGTTCGAGATCGCAAGTCTGCTCTTTGGTGGGTCAACATTCGGGCTATTCGATCCGCCCACAGCGTTGCAGTTTATTCATGACATCAGTTCAGACATCACAACAATTACACTTGTTTTTCCGATTACCAATGCAGGTGCTGCAATGGAAGCTGGGCAGTCAGAGCAGTCTATTGACCTCAGCTTGTCAAATCATACCTCGATGGAGGAAGCGATTGAGGACCTGATTTTTGGCTCCAACTCGACATCGGGCGCTCTTGGCGTACTTGTTGATGGCTGGGACAATGAGCAGGTGGATGATTTTAGAGACCCCACGAGATGGGATGTCACCGCGTTGATTGGCACAGTTCCGCTCGTTGAACAACCTTCTTCGTTTTATGTCTGGACCGATACCGGGTTCGATGAACTCGTTGCTGATCTTAATCTTGATGAACTCAATACCGATTTGGACAATCAGATTCTTCAGAGTTTCATCGATGTGAATGATGGTTCGGCAGTGGATGCTGATTCGGTGATCAACGGCGAAGTGGCGATCATGGACTTTGGTGTCGAGTTTCATTTTTACGATCTCAACTATGATGGCGTTGTGTCAGGGGATGACATACCGGCTGGGCCGTGCCCCGCAGATTTGCTTGCAGATGGAGTGCTGAACTTCTTCGATATCTCAGCCTTCTTATCCCTCTTTGCAGCTCAAGATCCTCAGGCAGATTTTTCAGGGGATGGATCATTCAACTTCTTTGATGTCTCAGCTTTTCTCATCTCATTCTCTGCGGGATGCCCATAGCTCACTTTCGAATACTCAAACAAATCACCGACGGCTTACCCTGAGGCCCGCATGAATGTGTAGGCCTCTTTTCATGTCTGCATTCAAAGCAATCGTGGCATTGGGCGTCCGATTACTCTGGCACGCAGTTTGTATAGGTCATGGTGTCGCAACATCAATCGTATCCTGACCGCTACCTGACCCAATGTTGCGACACTCGTTTAGACAGACACACAACTCGAACACAAAGGACAACGACATGAACACGAAATGGAAAACTCAGCTTACGCTGATCGCCCTTGCGGGCTCGGCAGTATCAGCTGCTCCGACATTTACAGCAGGGACAACCGTGCCTGCGGTATCACGACCAAGCGGCGTGACACTCGCAGACTTTGATGGCGATGGTGATTTGGACATGGCAGTCACCGCTGACAACATGGACAAGATCAACATCTATCTCAACAACGCTGGTGTATTCGGAGCACCAACACCAATCCTGACTGGTTCTGGTACCGGCGCGGATGATTTGATTGCCGCCGATATTGATCTCGACGGTGACATGGATCTTGTAGTTATCCTCAAGGGGATTGATTCGGTTCGTATCTACACAAACCTCGGCGGAGCTTTCACCGCTGGGGCTACGATCGCAGTGGGTCAACGCCCAGTTGATCTTGCGGCTGGTGATATCAATGGCGACGGCGCGATGGACTTCACTGTTTCCAACAGAGATTCTGCAAGCATTACTGTGCTGACAAACAACGGCGCTGGCGTGCTTTCTGCATCATCATTCGCCGGTGGCGACGAACCACGATCCTCAGCCATTGGTGACTTCACCGGCGATGGCATCGCTGATGTCGCTGTGAGTGACAAAGATAACCGAATCGTGAATATCCATTCAGGTGCAGCTGGTTTCGCGGTCGTTCAGGGGTTGCCCGTGAGCCCTGCTAACCGTCCGGATGGCTTGGTAGCAGCAGATTTCAATGGCGATGGACTCATGGACCTCGCTGCTGCATCGAGTGATAACACATTCAACTTCGCATCTGTATGGTTGAACTCCGGCGCCGGGATGGGTGGGCGTGTCGATACTTTGGTCAATGGGATCAATGTCAGCGGCATTGCCGCGGCAGATCTTGATGGCGACGGCGATATTGATCTTGTCACCACTCATACTGATTCAAACACCATGAGTACACTTGAAAATCCTGGCACAGGATTCTTCCTTGCAGGTGTCACAGCTTCAGCAGGAGTCCGTCCGGGAAATATTGCCATCGGAGATATCGATGGCAACGGCGGGAACGATATCGCGATTGTCAACCGAGATAGCAACGATGTCTCAACCTACATGAATCAGAATGGTGCAGGATCTTGCAGCACTGCTGATCTTGCTGCTCCGTTTGGTCAGCTCAACTTCTTCGATGTCTCAGAGTTCCTGAGTTTATTTGGAGCGAGTGATCCTGTTGCCGATTTCAATGGTGATGGCATGTTCAACTTCTTTGATGTGAGCGCATTCCTTTCAGCGTTCGCAGCTGGATGCCCATAATCTTTTTAAGATTTCCCTCCAGGGTTAATCCGGTTCTTATCCCCGTCAAAACGACGGGGTTTTTTTATGAGTTATGGATGATTTCAGAGTATCGGATCAGAGGGCCAGAAGAGGCCCGTGGTGTTATAAGGAGGGGCCTTTTGAGAGTTCGCCTTCATAGAGAATTGTGTTCTGTGTTTTCAACAGTGAGTTGCAGACTTGGCATTGTAGTTGCTTCACTCATAACTAGGGTGGGCTTTGCATACTGATTCGCGTGAATCCAGAGGCTTACTACGAATGCCAAACAAGAGGAAATCTAAAAAATGAAACATATTCCATTGATGCTCACTGTTCTTCTTTCTACGAGTGCTATCGCAGAGCCGACGATCACATTTACACACATCGCGGGTGTAGATACTCCGGTACATGTCGTCGGAAACCGCCCGGCATTGCACAATGGCACAGTCGCCTTCTATGGATACCTCAACGACTTCTACGGCCACGATCCAGTGATCGCAACGGCACCTGCTGATGGTTCTGGGCCATTCCAAGTTTTAATCAACCAAGGAGACCCACGCCCGGATCGCCCTGGTCAAGTCTTTGATGACTTTGCAAACCCCGGCATCTATAACGGGCGTGTACTTTTCCTTGGGAGAGAGATTGGTGGCTTCCCAAGCACCTATGAATCAACCAACGGCTCTCCGTACGAACTGTATATAAATAGTCCAATCAATGACCCATTCATAGGACCCAATGGTGTCACGACGCCCAATGGTTTTAACGGTGTGTCTTTCCGAGAGAACAACGGAGAACTCAATCTGCTAGGAAACCAGTTCTCTCCATTTCCGTGCGACGCGGGGACCTTTGGCAGGGTTCATGTATCTGGATGGCGATTCGCTCCCATGAGTGAACACCACATCATCTGGCCAACGCGTGTTATTACGAGCCCGTTGACTTATGACTCCGCGGTCGTGGCGTACGACATCAACGCCGATTCACTCTATTGCATCGCGACCGGTGCCGACACTATCCCAGAGTTTGGCGGCCCATTCGACTTCTTCTACAAAGCAGATACCGACGGTACAACCGCGGCATTCATTGGATATGACCCAACCCTTGGGTTTGGTCGCCATGAAGGTCTCTACATCCGTGACATCAGCGGAACCGGACCGATCATCAAAGTTGCCGATAAACTCACCACATCACCTAGCGGCGGAAACTTTGGTACCTTCGATAATGTGGTCATCGACGGAAATCTCATCATCTTCGAAGGATGCTCTGGTGGAACATTTGGATGTGATCGGTACGGCATCTATGGCTGTTTCATCGAGGACGGGGTGCCGGGCGAGATATTTGATATTATCAATACCCGAGATTCGATTGGTGGGCTACCAATTATTGATATCACCATCAACCCCAAAGGACAGGATGGCAACCAACTCGCGTTTGACATTCGCCACAGCGTGAATAACGCGTCACTCTATGTTGTCACGATCACTCAACCTGCGAGTGCTTGCCCCGCCGACCTCAACGGCGATGGTGACCTCAACTTTTTCGACATCAGCGAGTTTCTCAACACCATGCCCGATTTCAACAACGACGGCGATTTCAACTTCTTCGATGTGTCCGCATTCCTCGCTGCCTTTAACGCAGGATGCCCATAAATTATCCAAATCTAAGAATGAACTCCTCACTACTCAATGCACACAAGATCAACCCACGAAAGACAACTATGAAAAGCACAGCACTCGTAGCGAGCGTCTTCCTCACAGCTTCGATCGCACACGCACAAACCATCACAGTGACAACGCTCAATGATGTCACGAATGGATCCGATGGGGTGGTCTCATTGCGTGAAGCGGTCGCAACAGCCAACAACACACCAGGTGCACAAACAATCGAGTTCGCAATTCCCGAATCGGAGTTCTGGACCGGCGATGGTGTTGCAGTACTCAGGCTCGAAAATGGGCTTTGGTACATCACTGATGATGAGACAACAATAGATTTTTCATCCCAAACAACCAATATCGGAGACACCAATCCGACCGGGCTTGAGGTTGGTGTCTTTGGGCTCGAACCCAATGGGTGGGGGCATGCCGCGATTGTTATTCATGCGGACAACTGCACAATAAAAGGGATGGGCGGCGTACAACTTCGAACGCCTTCCATCGAGATTCAAGGGAACAATAATCGTGTCATCGGATGCGAGACGCTTGGAGTCGAAATCGGTGCTGTGTGGCAAGAACCCATTGCCATGAACAACATCATAGGTGGGACTGAACCTGGCGAGGGGAATATCCTTGGCTCTATTGACATCCTGTCATGGGCAGACAATAACACCGTCATCGGGAACGAAATAAAGACAATTCGTATCGCGGGTACCGATTTTACGCACTTCCCAACCGGGAACAGGATTGGTGGCCCAACACCAGAGGAACGCAATGTAATTAAAGGCTTTGGTCGCTTTGGCGAAGAGGGATTCCCTACTGGGCAAGGAATCTTGCTCAATAGAGCCCATGAAACCATCATTGAAGGGAACTACATCGGCACGACTTCCGATGGCATGAGTTCTGCGATGCAACGAGGTATCGCTGGAATCGAAGTACGCGATGCCACAGATACTATTATTCGCAACAACTTGATTTCTGGTCTTTATGTTGAGGGTACAAACCACGCTTCTGGGCTGACATTTGGTACCGCGATCCATGTCAATGCGGTCAACACAGATACCGACGGCGTCATCATTCAGGGCAATCTGATCGGCACCGATGCGACTGGTCTCAATCGTATTCAGACATACATCGGGCTCACTGTTGCACAATCTACCGGGCTCTATACGCCTCGGAATACACTGATCGGCGGCACACAACCAGGGCAGGGCAACACAATCGCGTTTGCTGATACATTTGGCGTTCTCATTGGCCCACTCACCACCGGCGCGACAATCTCTGGGAACTCAATCCATTCAAACACGCTTCTTGGCATTGATCTCATTCCATTCTCTGGTGCTGGTGGGCCAACCTCGAACGATCCCCTCGATATAGATACAAATGGCGGCAATAGTTTTCAAAACTTCCCAGTCATAGATTCAGCATCCTCGAACGGTTCTTCAATAATCGCACAGGGCAATCTGCCAAGTTCACCGAATACAGATTACGCGATCGAGTTCTTCGCCTCTCCTGAGTGCGACCCCTCCGGGTTCGGAGAAGGACAACTGTTTTTGGGTCAGATAGTGGTGGCAACTGACGCCTCGGGAGATGCTCCATTTAGTACGACTCTCTCGGTTGGGTCGCCTGTTAACTGGGTGCTCTCGGCAACCGCTACAGAACTCCTGACTGGAAACACCTCCGAGTTTTCAATGTGTTCCTCGATTGCCCAAGGGTGCCCCGCCGATCTCAATGGCGACGGTGAACTCAACTTCTTCGACATCAGCGAGTTCCTCAATACGATGCCGGATTTCAACAGCGATGGCGATTTCAACTTCTTTGATGTCAGCGCATTCCTCAACGCATTCAGTGCTGGTTGTCCATAATGGAGTTGGTGAGAGAAACTATAACTCAACCAAGGTTTTCAAGATTCAGATCTGCGAACAAGCCATCGAGCATCAGGAGTCACCAGTATTACTTAGTGAGAGACAGTCTGGATAATCTCTTTGTAGTCACTGTCCCATTTCTGTCCCACTTTCGCAGTCATGAACCAGGAACAAATCGGTATAGGCCGAAATCAATCAAGTCGCGTAAGTGATTTCAAAACAAGGGCTAATGTAGATAATCGACGATTCTGATTCATAGGAAAAGAAGCCGATTTTGAATCCCCCCGCTCAGTTGAATAAACCCTTGCAATCGCAAGGACTTTTTTTGTAATCGGTTGGGTAAGTGGCGTGGCTGGTGATTTGTGTCTTTATCTACTTTTTTACGCCTATGAGACTTCGCCAACCTGCTGCTTGGGCTGTCATGCAGTGTGATCAACGAAATTTGAGATGGCAAAATAAAGTGGCATTTCGCGTGAAGATGGAGGCGTTTGCTCCTTTCCTGGGTCCGTTATTGAGTTGTTTTGATAGCAATCAGTTAGGGGAAAGGGGAAATATCTAAGAAAACCCAGTTTAGGGGGGGCAATAGAAGGAGAACCTTTTTCTATGAAGGACTTGATTTCTGGACAGGCAGGAAAATATACTAATAGGCAATAAAAAGATAAGTATGTCTGAAACTGATTTTAATGGAAACACGACCAATGACAAATCAAACACAAAGAGTATCCAGTGATATGCCGGCTGCAGATCCAAATAAGTGGAATGCTATTGGGGTGCTCGCGCTCTTTATGGTCACGATCCCTGTGATTCTCACGATTGTAATCATCGCAGGCCCACCCGCATCCGATGCATCCGGGCTCGCTCCAGTAGCAGTTTATCAGTCACTCGTCGAGCCGATGTCCGCCGGCGAGTCCGTGTACCAGAACGCCTGCAAAGTATGTCATGGGGCAGATGGAGAGGGCCTCATTGGATTGGGCAAGCCATTACGCAATAGTGCCTATGTCCAAGACAGCGATGACAACGAGTTGTTCCGTAACATCGCTGAGGGTCGGTTGCCAGATCATCCACTAAACACCAGCGGGTTGATGATGCCCGCACGCGGTGCCCAGGACATTACTGATGAGCAGATCAATGATGTGATGAGTTTCCTGCGTTCGATTCAGGATCCATCAGCACCTCGCGCGAGTATCGATGCGTGGATCAAGCCCAAGTCAGATACCCCAGAAGTCGTGTTCGATGGCCCTGGGCGTGATCTGTTCATTGCGATGTGCTCGGCGTGCCATGGGCCCAATGGCGAGGGCATGGACGGGCTGGGCAAACCATTTATCACAAGCAAGTTCATCAAGGACTCGACTGACAAAGAGATCGTCACGCTCGTCAAGACCGGGCGTCCGATTTGGGATCCTGCCAATACCACCGGTGTCGATATGCCTTCCAAGGGTGGCAACCCGGCGATGTCCGACGACGATCTCCATAACATCATTGCGTATATCCGTTCAATCTCCACGCTGGAGGATTGAGCGTTTGTGGCCGTTGCCATGAATGGGAGCGGTTTGATTCGAAACTAAATCAGGATTTACTGATAGCCATAGTAGGAAAGGAAAGAATATGACACTCACACGGTTTGGTTCCAAGCTCGTGCTCACAGCAGGAGTACTCGCACTTGGAACGGCATCATCGACCATGGCACAATCCATGAGCGATGTCCAGAAAATTGCCAAAGAACGAGGCTTGACCACTCAAGACCTCATCGCAGCAGCTAAGACCTATACCCCATCGGGCATGATGGACGAATATGTCATCATGTCATCGGGTGGTCACTCGGGTCAGGTATTCGTAATCGGTGTTCCATCGATGCGGCTGCTCCGCTCGATCGCGGTCTTCACCCCCGAGCCTTGGCAAGGGTACGGGTACGGCGTGGGCGACGATATCCTTGCAGAAGGGTTGGTCATGGGTAAAGAGAATTTGTGGGGCGATACGCATCATCCAGCTCTATCCGAAACCAACGGCGACTATGACGGCGAGTGGCTCTTCATCAACGACAAGTCCAACGCACGCATGGCCGTGATTGACTTGCGTGACTTCGAGACCAAGCAGATCGTCAAGAACCCACTGTTCATCAACGATCACGGCGGAGCGTTCGTCACCCCGAACACCGATTATGTATTCGAAACCGCTCAGTACAATGTGCCTTGGGGTGCAGACTATGCACCAATGAGCGAGTACAAAGATAGCTTCCACGGTGCCGTCACCATGTGGAAGTTCGATCGCAAGAAGGGTCGCCTTGATGTAGACAAATCATTCGCTATCCAGCTCCCACCGTACTGGCAAGATATTGCCGACTGTGGCAAGCTCGAGAGTGATGGCTACTTCTTCCTCAACTCGATCAACACCGAACTCGCCACTGGCGGCTTTGGTGTCGCGGGCGAGAAGAACCCACCGTTCGAAGCCGGCGTAAGTATGAACGCGACGGACTACCTCCACATTATCAACTGGAAAAAGGCTGAGGAGGTCTACCTAGCTGGCAACTACACCATGATCAAGGACTTCCCAGTGATCTCGCTCGAAACAGCGATTTCTGAGGGTTTGCTCCACCTGACTCCTGAGCCACGAAGCCCGCACGGCGTCGATGTGACTCCAAAGGGTGACTTCATCGTGGTTTCGGGCAAGCTCGATCCACACACCACTATCTATTCATTCGCCAAGATCAAGAAGGCAATCGCCAATAAGGATTACTCAGGTCATGATGAGTTCGGTGTCCCCGTACTCAACTTTGACAGTGTTATGGAAGCACAGGTTGAAGTTGGTCTCGGCCCGCTACACACCCAGTTCGGTCCTGACGGATATGCGTACACCTCGCTCTTCCTTGATTCAGCGATTGCCCGTTGGACATTGGGCGGGTCGTATGGCCCGCTCAACCCAGAGCCGGATTGGACACTCGTGACCAAGACCCCTATTCATTACAATGTGGGCCATCTCGGTGCTGCAGAAGGTGACACCGTCAGCCCTGACGGCAAGTACCTCGTCGCGTTCAACAAATGGTCGGTCGATCGCTTTATTGGCGTTGGACCATTGCTTCCTCAGAACTTCCAGCTCTTGGATATTTCCAAGCAGGGCACCGATATGCCTGTGATCTACGATATGCCTTTGGGCGTGGGCGAGCCTCATTATGCTCAGATCATCAAGGCGGACAAGCTCCACCCATGGTCGGTCTACCCAGAAATCGGTTGGGATCCGCATACCCAATCGGTTGATCCTTGGGCACCGCGTCCGGGTATGGAACGCGTCGAGCGTAAGGGTGATCACGAAGTCGAGGTCTTCATGACCGCGGTTCGGAGCCACTTTTCTCCTGAGCATGTCACCGTAAAGCAGGGCGATACCGTCAAATGGCGCATCACCAACACCGAGCGTGCTGTTGATGCGACCCATGGCTTCTCGATTCCGGTGTATAACATCACTCTGAGCCTTGAACCGGGTGAAACCGCCACTATTGAGTTCGTTGCAGATGTTGCGGGTACCTTCCCGTTCTACTGTACCGAGTTCTGTTCAGCACTTCACCTAGAGATGATGGGCTACCTCATGGTTGAACCCGCAAATGAGTAAAAAACTGATTGTTCAATAGTATTACTATCATGCTCCGGCACATGGAAGTGTGCCGGAGTGTATTCATCGTCGGGCTCCGCGCAAGAGAGCCCCGTCTTAGGAGACAGAATCAGATGAGCTTTATCAGTCATATCGTCGGCCCACGCGTAGATCATGTTGAACTTGAAAAGCATAGATTTCGGTACGGTGCCCCAAAGTTCTTGTTGCTGATTGCCCGCGTGCTTCTGTTGGTCTCGCTCTTTGTACCATTCTGGAGTATGGAACTTGTTGCGCCCCAGTATCCTGACAATCTCCATCTTGTTGCGTATGTGAATCAACTTGCCGGCGATGTTGCCGAGATTAATAGTCTTAACCATTACATCGGCATGCGTCCACTTGAAGAAGCTGCGAAAATTGAACGAACTATCGGTGTGTACATCATGATCCTCTTTGTGGTGATGCTTGAGTTCGCGAGTTGGATTCATAGCCGATGGACCGTGCTGCTGGTATTGCCGGTGCTCACCTTCCCTGCCGTATTCCTTGTCGATCTGTATCTCTGGATGAGCCACTTCGGAATGAACCTTGATCCGGATGCGCCGCTGTCAAACTCCATCGATCCATTCGTGCCACCGATTTTGGGCAGCGGGTTCATCGGGCAGTTCGAGACCATCGCTAGGCCCGGTCCGGGGTTGATCCTATCCACCATCGCATCGGGGGTGATGATCATCGCATTGTTCTTCCATTGGCGTGCGTATGCACCGTTGGTCAAGGCACAAAGTGCAGCAAAGAAAGCTGCGAAGAAGGCGTCTGCGTAATCATGTCGCGAACCCAGGCCATCATGGGCGTGTGCGTGCTCCTTGCTTTGGTGATTGGTGCACTTGCGCAAGAGGTACACCATACAACCGACGAGATCGCTCGGCTGATCGACTCCGCCGAGCCGGGCTCGACGGTGATTGTGCCTGCAGGTGTCTATGAGGGCAACTTGCGAATCGAAAAGGCAATCGTGCTTGATGGGCAAGGGCTCGTGACGATCGACGGGCTCGGCAAGGGTTCGGTTGTTGAAATCGGTGTTGGTGATGTGACTTTTCGCGGGTTTACAGTCAAGAACTCTGGTTCAACGGTTGATCAAGAGCCTGCAGGAATCCGCGCCTTTGCCGGGCCGGTGATCATCGAAAACAATCACCTCGAAGATGTGTATTTCGGGATTGATCTCCGCCCTGCAGCCGACTCAGTCATCCGGAACAACACCGTTGTCGGCAAAGAACTCAAGCTCGGTCGGCGGGGCGATGGGATTCGTTTATGGTGGAGCCACAACACGATTGTTGAAGACAACACCATCGACGCCGTCCGCGATATGGTTTTCTGGTATTCTGAAGACCTCTCGGTCGCAAGAAATGTGGTCACCAACTCACGCTACGGGCTGCACTTTATGTATTCGCATAATACCACACTGCGAGAAAATGAACTGACATCCAACTCGGTCGGCATCTACCTGATGTACTCCAACAACATCCATCTCGTGGGCAACTCGATCGTCAACAACCGAGGAACCAGCGGGTATGGCATCGGGCTCAAAGACTGCGACGCAATCGTCGTCGAGAACAACGCCCTGCTCGCCAATCGAGTCGGCATGTACATCGACAACTCGCCTTCATCGGTCGACTCGTTCGGAATCATCAGGAACAACAAGGTCGCCTTTAACGAAATTGGCATGCTCTCGACACCGATCACCCATGACAATGTCATCACCAACAACGCTTTCGTTGAAAACGAGGAGCAGGTGACCGTCCATGGACGCGGGCAGTTGATGCTCAATGAGTTCTCAGCCGACGGCGTGGGGAACTTCTGGTCGGACTATTCCGGGTTCGATCAGGACAACGATGGTGTTGGCGATTTTCCACACGAGCCACGGAGTTTGTTCCGTTCGTTGCTCGCTCGCCAACCCAATTTACGGATTTTTCTTCATAGTCCCGCGCAGCAAGCGATAGAGCTTACTGCACGAGCGTTTCCTGAGCTGAGCCCAAAGCCTATATTTATCGACCATTCGCCGCTGACGCGTCCACCAGAGTTGGATTTATTGGTGAGTTCGCAACAAACATCGCGGGTACCAATGGTTGGTTTCGCAGTGGGCTTACTATTGATCTCAGGCATCAGCGGGTGGTTGATTGCACACCAGCCTCGCCTACCCGTTCTTACAGATTCTGACCTCTCACAGAGAGCATTCGTATGATCAAAGCATCACATGTGACCAAGAAGTTTGGGAGTGTCGTCGCGGTCGATGACCTCTCATTTGAGCTCGACAAAGCCGAGTCGATCGCCTTGTGGGGAAGCAACGGCGCTGGCAAAACCACGCTCATCCGCAGCTTGCTTGGCATCTTTCCATCAACAGGCACGATCTCGATTCACGGCGTCGATGTCCGCAAGCATGGCAAACAAGCACGCTCATTCGTTGGGTATGTGCCTCAGGAACTCGCGTTCCATGATGATGCCAAGCTCGGATCGTCGATCATGTTCTTTGCAAACCTGCGCCGGGTCGATCGCAAAGGAGCAGCCGTCGCATTGGCCAAGGTCGGTCTGCAAGGGCACGAAAAGAAACGCCTGCGCGATCTTTCCGGTGGCATGAAACAACGCCTCGCACTGGCCATCGCGCTCATCGCCGATCCACCAATCATCGTGCTCGACGAACCTACATCGAATCTTGACGCCTCCGGGCGTTGCGAGGTGATTGACACCTTGTGCCAGCTCCGCGACGACGGAAAAACACTTCTTTTTGCCTCTCATCGCCCAGACGAGGTACTCTCGCTCGCTGGGCGTGTGCTGGTGATGGAAAAAGGCAAGCTGATCAAAGACATCACGCCATCTGAACTCTGGCCAACCGAATCACGCATCCAGACCATGCGTTTGTACCTGAGCATGGGCACCGAAGAAACCGCAGCAGCCGTGCTTCGCGATGCCGGGCACGCGGTCAATCTCAATGGCAATGGATTGTGTGTTTCGGTGCCTCGCAATCGCAAGGCCGAGCCTGTTTCGGTCTTGGCGAAGGCCGAGATCGAGGTCCGCGACTTTGAAATCCTCGAAGAGGTTCAGGGAGACCACGCATGACCACACTCCCGATTGAAACAAGTAAAAAATCATCACTAACCGAATCAGGTTCGCATCTTTCTCGCGTATCGAGTGTCATCGCATTTGCTCGGCGAGAGTTCCGTGATGCGATTTCTAGCCGGTGGTTTATTTTGTATACCGTCGCGTTCACCGTCCTCGCCGTCGCGGTTTCGTTCATGTCACTCGCGGGCTCAGGTTCGCACGGCTTCGCCGGGTTCAGTAGAACTACCGCAGGATTGTTAAACCTGATTATGCTCGTCGTGCCTTTGATGGCGTTGATCGCGGGCGCTGGCTCGATCGCAGGCGAACGCGAACGCGGGACGCTGTTGTATCTGCTCGCCCAACCGATCTCACGCGTTGAACTCTTGCTCGGCAAATACATCGGGCTCGCTGTTGCGTTGTGTTGCTCGATGTGCATCGGCTTTGGGCTCAGCGCGGGCGTACTTGCCTGGCGCGTTGGCGGCGTGGGCATCAGCGCATTCGTCATGCTCGTCGTCTTCACCTGCGGCTTGGCCCTCGCGATGCTCTCGGTCGGCATGCTGCTCTCAGTCATGTCTCGCCGATCTGGTGTTGCGACAGGGCTGGGACTGTTCGCGTGGTTGATCCTTGTTTTCTTGAGCGATCTCGGACTCATGGCCGGCACGATTCTGTTTAAACTCCGGGTACAAGAAGTATTCGCCATCGGTGTGATGAACCCGTTACAAGCGTTCAAGATGGCGGTCATTGTGAATATGAACGCATCGCTCGATGTGCTCGGACCAGTCGGCATGTACGCTTCGCAAACCTTCGGCAACGCGCTGCCTTGGATTCTGGCTCTGGTGCTTGGCATGTGGACGGTCGTCCCGCTTTTGATCGCGTTGATTCTCTTCTCGAAACGAGGTTCAGTGTGAAGATCGCTCGCATGGTCGGCTTAGGGAGCATTGTCAGTGTCGTTGCGTTAGCTGGTTGCGGATCAGAAACCAACGACGGCCCGCCATCAGTTCGTTATGGCGATTCAATCTGCGCCGAATGCGGCATGATTATTTCCGATGAACGCTTCACAACTGCAACAATCATCGAAGGTGATCGCGGGGACGAGCCATTGCTCTTTGATGACTTTAACTGCCAGATGATATTCGAGTCCAAGCACACCGAACTGACGATTGTCGATCGATGGAGCCACGACCACGGATCAAGCGAGTGGATACACATGGCTGACGCATGGTTCGTCAAGTCCGACCAGATCCACACCCCAATGGCATCAAACATCGCATCCTTCCTGAAACAATCCGATGCGAATGCGTTTTCGACTTCGCTCGAAGGCGAGGTCGTTGATTTTCAATCGCTACAGAAATCAGATTAAGTAACTAGTTTCCAAGCATGTTTTTTTCTGTTTCACCTTCACAGTCACGAACAATAATAAATCAGAATCCTTCGGAATCATCCAAATCAAAGAAGCTGGTTTCATACAGAGCTTAATATGATAAATGCCCATTTTGAGCTGCAGACAATCAATGAGATTGAAAATCCTCATCTCTCTAGGACTGTTGTTAGGTGGTGGCGATTTGCTTGATATTCAGAAACCCTCTCAGGATCCGAACCAATCTCAGAGAGATTTATTGAGTTCGAGTTTCGAGCCGGACTCGACTGAAGCAATCTCGCGAGTTTCCTCAAGTATGTTGTCTTTGTGGGAAGATTACCCAAAGCTGAGCACCGAGATGAGTGAGGTGGTTGGGGTCATGAATGTATCCAACTGGATTCATTCGCAATCTGAACGAGATTTAATATCGCTATCGTTTTGATCGAGTTGTGCGAGTGCAAAACCGAAATACTCTCCGATGGCGGTGACGAGAACTTGAACAGATAAATCGAATTCATCGAGATCGAGGTGCTCAGTGGGTGTGTGGTCAAGCGAACTATCGCCGGGACCATAGGCAGCGATTGGGCATTTCCATATCGGTGCGACCACATTGAGATCGGCGGTTCCTGTTTTGAGCTTCGGACGAGGAGGATGTCCCTGGGATCGTATGGCGTTGGAGAGTGCGCGGACAATCGGATCATTTCGATCGGTGGCGTAAGCGCTTTCAAACCCTTCAAACTCGATGGTGACGAACTCACTTGCGAGTGACCGAAGATGCTCTGCATAGGTCGTGGGATCAATCTTCGGCGGGAGCCGGAACCCAGTGTGCATGGTTGCGTGCTGATTGAGCCCGTCGCTTGATGATGAAAACGATTGCAGGGTTGCTTGTATCTGGTCGAAGGTCTTGCTTGGTTCATGATTGAACTGCTCGGCATCAGCGTTCACCGATGCCCACCATGTGTGGAGATGGTCGCATGCGGAGGGGTCTTTACCCGCCGAGTGCGTGTTGGGGCAGGTTGATTTGGCTGTTGCGAGCAGGCGACCCTTGTATCCGAGGGTGACGCCGTCGAATCCGGATGGTTCACCGATGATGCATGCGTCGGGGCTCCATTGACGCACAAGATGGCGGGCACCGATAGAGCCCGATGCTTCTTCTCCGACAGCGCCCGCCACGGTAAGACGCACACCGTCTGGGAGCTGTGCCTTCGAACCGGCGACAAGCATCGCCACAAGCGGGCCTTTGGCATCGACAGATCCTCGCCCGTGGAGAATTCCGTCCTTGATCCGAACTTCAATATCACCCGGAACC
>JAESSR010000244.1 GCA_016764015.1 Phycisphaerales bacterium | reverse complement strand
TTCACAAATGTTCCGCGTTCGCGGTCTTTGGTGGGGCCGGGGAACTGGTGGGCGTTGCCGTGGGCGACGACATAGATTCCGGGTTTGAGTGAGCCGGTGGCGAAGATGGATTCGTTGAGGTTCTGGAGCGCGTCGGAGCGTTTCATCTCGAAGGGGCGCATCGCGCCCGTCAGGATGATGGGGATAGTTGGGTCCTCGATTTGGTTGTAGAGGTATTCGCCGGTGTCGCAGAGGGTGTCTGTGCCGTGGAGGATGATGATGCCGACGCAGTCGGTGGGGTCGTCTTTGGTGCCTGTGAGTAGATCGACGGCTCCGGCGATTCTTCGACGGTCTGAATCGGTGAAATCGAGCGAATCCTTGGACATGAGCTGGAGGGTATTGATGTGGATGTCCTCTAATCGGAGCAGCCTGAGCATCTCTTGGACGATTGAGGATCGGTTTGTGAGGGTCCCTGCGTGTTCATCGTAGGTTTTTTCGATGGTTCCGCCGGTTGAAATGAGTGTGATCTGTCGCATAGGCGTAATATTATCCCCTGTTCTGGACGATGTGTGAGCAGCAGTCAGGAGTTGCCGCGATGCCGATGTTGAGTCTCAAAGATGCGTATGGAAATGCCAAGGCGCTGTACGATCAAGGATCTTATCGGGCTGCGGTGCACGCGTCTGGTGTGTTGTATAAACAGTTGCCGCATCATCCTCCTGTGGTCGCGCTCTATATTAGCTCTTTGTTGCGTGTTCAACGCTTTGAAGAGGGAGTTCGGATCGCAACGCGATCGCTCAGGCACATCACCCATAAGCGGCACCGGGTCTCGATAATTACCCAGCTCAGCGATGGGCTGACGCAGTCAGGACAGCTTGAGGACGCGATCGAGATGATCCGCACCGAGCTTGAATCTCAGGTTGATCATCTTTCTCTGGCGGGTGCATATACCCACCTGCTGGTGCTCAATGGTCAGCGCGATGTCGCGATTGAATATATCGATTCGCTCCGGGCGCGTGGGGTGGAGGGGCTTTCGATCGCGGGGGTATTTGGGCGTGCGGTGCTCCGGACTGATCGGCGAGACGAAGCGATTGAATGGATTGAGAAGCTCTTGATCGATCAACCCAATAGCTTGAATGACCATAAGCATCATGCCTACAACGCGCTCGGGCATCTGCTTGACAAAGCCAAACGGTATGACGAAGCGATGGAGGCGTTCAAGGTCTCGAACTCACTTGTTGAGCCGGATTACTCTGAGCAACGGATGGAAGTTATCGAGCAGTCGATCCTTGCGATTTGGACCCCGAAGCACTTCAAAGAGGTTCAACGGCCCGAAGCGACCGGGCCTCGTCCTGTATTTATTGTCGGGATGCCCCGATCGGGGACGACGCTGACGGAGCAGATTATCGATGCGCATCCGAAGGGACATGGGGCTGGTGAGCTGGGATTGATTTCAGAGCTTTTCCGCAGCCTTGCAGTGGCGAAATCCAATCCATATGAAACGAGCCCGGACCAGTATGACCCTGAGAAGCTTGCGGAGGTTGCGCGGATCTATCGCGAGGAAACCGCTGCGTTGGCTGGGGACTCAGGTGTCGAGGTGATTGTCGATAAGGCGCCAATGAACTATAACTATCTGGGCATGATCGCTGCCGCGTTTCCAGATGCCAAGATCATTCATTGTCAGCGTGATCCACGCGACAACTGTTTGTCGTGTTTCTTTCAGTTGCTTAATCCTGGGCATGGCTACAGCTTCAATCTGGAGCATTGTGGGCACTACTACCGTCACTACCGCACGATCGTTGGGCATTATACGAAGTTGCTCGCGAGCGAACCGATCAACATGGCGGTCTTTGAGAATGACTACGAGGGCATGGTTGCCAACCAAGAACAACGCACGCGTGATTTGCTTGAGTTCATCGGGCTTGAGTTCGATCCCAAGTGTCTCGATTTTCACAAGACCGGGCGAGTAGCGATTACCCTGAGCAACGAGCAGGTGCGTCAGCCGATTTATACCTCGTCAACCAAGCGATATGAACGGTACGCCAAGCATATCGGCCCGTTGGTCGAAGCCTTGGGCGATGTGATTGATGACTAGAAGCTTGTACGACATACAGAGTCGCCTCGCATAGACTGCGTTGGTGAGAAATCATCATTAAAGAATACTATTTAGCCCTTTCCGGGAGTGAACCATGCAACAGCCAACACAACAAACACAACCAACCCCCCAGCAGGTCTTCGAGGAGGCGTACAAGCTACTCCGTATGGGCGAGGTCTTTGAAGCCGCCAAGCGAGCAGGGAAGTTGCGTGCACATTTCCCCGATGACATCCCGATCCTTGCGCTCCATGGCTTTGTGCTCGCCAAGATGGGTGTGCATCCACAGGCACTCAGCGATCTGATCAAGGCAGCGCAGTTGACAGAGAATGGACTCAAAAATGAAGAGGATGAGAATCCTTCAAGGCCACGCATTGTTGACCAGCTCATTCGTTTGTCGGTACAGATTTGTCGCTCATCATTGGCTATCGGCGAGATGAAGGCTGCTGATGAATCGATTGAGCATGCGCTCAAGTGGGACCCAGATCGTGGTGATGCGGTAGCTGCCAAAGCGGAACTGCTCGCTAAGCAAGGCAAGGTCGACGAGGCGTTGGCGATACTTACAAAGGGATTTGAAGATAAACTTGAATCCATGCCATTAGCATTGAGCAAGGCGAGTGTGTTGCTTGGTCTCGAAGCCGTGGATACCAAGCTGCTCAATGATGTCAAAGAACAACTCGAATCCGAGGCTCAGGTCTCTGGGCACGGGGCGCTCGATCTGGGTGATCTGCTCCGTGCACTGGGCATGGTTTGTGATCGGCTCGGGGAGCATGATGATGCGTTCAATGCGTTCCGCAGAGCCGCCAAACTCCGGAGAGGTGCGTATGACCCGCGGGCGCACACGATGATGACGACCAAGATCATTCATGATTGGAACAGCGATGCGCTTGCCAAGCTGAGCAAGCCGAGCCAATCGGGTGAACGGTTTGTGCTGGTGCTTGGTGCGCCACATTCGGGTGCCCATGAACTCTCAGAGTTGCTCGGGCAGTTTGAAGGCGCCACGGTTGTTGGTCCATTAGAGACCTTGTCCACAGCAGGCGTGCGTCATCTTGGTGCTCGGCAGGGCGTGCTGCGTCCGGTGCCGTTTGAACCAAATAAACTGCGTGGGACACAGCTCAAAGAAGCTGGTCAGGCGTACAGCGATCAGCTTGTTGCGATGATGCCCAAGTCTGATATAGATTCAGGTTCAGATTCAACTCTCAGAGCGATTGACACCCATCCGCTCAATATCCCATTGGCCGGGGCAGCAGCGATGATTCTGCCGGGGATCAATATTGTCATGTGTCGACGCGATCCGATGGAATCGACGCTCGCGTGCTATTGCGACGCGATGGTCGGGAATCATCCGTACGCTGGTGATCTGGTCAATGCGGCGGGATTCGTCGCTGATTGCAACCGGATGCTTGATCACTGGGCTGGGTTGCTCGGTGATGATGCGATCGGTGCCAATGTGCTTGAAGTGAACTATGCTGATTTAGTCGCTGACCCGAAGAAGACCGCAGCCAAGGTTGCACGGGATATCGGGCTTGATGCCCGGGCGACAGCGATCAAGAGCTTGCCGAGCTTTGACCAAGGGCCGGGCGAACATGTGGATTCGTATAAGCAGTTCACGAAACCAATCGTCGGGTTCTTTGAACCAGCAAACGCGTAGTGTGAAATCACATTGATTGTGACATCAAGTTTCTGATCAGGTTTCAGTAATCAATGGCTGCAGCATCCGCCGCCATCTTGGTGGTTATCGTCTGGCTGTGCATCTTGGCTTTTGCAGCCACATCCGCCACCGCCGCCACCACTGCCGCCGCAACATCCTGATTGTTCGGGGATTGGCCCGAGCAGTTTTTCGACCTTGGCATTGAGGTAGTAGGCGTGGTGTTCGAGGTGCCAGCAGTGATAGTTCGCAATCATGCGGACACTCGTCGGCCCATTGGTCGGGTGTATACCCTCACGGCTCCATTGAGCTTCGGTGAGTTGCATCAGTGTTGCGATGAGCCATGAGCGGGTGGTGTGGATCATGGCGAGGTCGCCGCCCATTGGGGGGAGCAGGTTCGATCCTTCGGTGCACCCATAGAGCCCGCCGTCGATAAAGGCATGCTCGTCCCAGAGGTTGAGTGTTGGGTTGTCCTCGGCGATGATTCGACGGATGCGATGCGCGAGGACCATTTCAGTGTCGGCCAAGTGCCCGATCAAGATTCGGATCGGCCAGTTGCCCACGCCGGCATCATCGAGCCATGCCTGTGAGACTTGCTCGCTGTCGAGTTCGACTACGCGTTGGTCAAAGTGTTCGAGCCCGGTGAGCATCCGGATGCAGAGCGAATCCGCATCAAGATCACGGATTTCTCGCAGCGAAGGCTTTGGACACAGTAGGGCTGGTGATTGGGTGGTTGATGTGTTGTTGCTCATAATGGGATATTAGCGCTGCGGAGCTCGAAGATCAGCATCAAGGCACAAACCAGCGGAGCCGATAGTTGCCGTTTTCGAAGACTGAATCGATGCCGATCCAGTAGAGTGATTCGTTGCGTGCTCGCGAGAGTTTGAGCCGAAATGTGTTCTTCCCGACAGTGTCGAGAAAGAGCCCGGGTGTGTATTCACCCATCGGCATGAAGTAGAACAGGCGGAAGATGTCGCGTTGTCGCTTGGTGAGTTCGTCGAATGCCATCCCAGGATCGAGCCCGCGATCGTAGAACTCTTCTTTGGTGACACTTGAGAGCACTTGATCTATAAAAAGTTCTCGCTCGCCGTTCTGGATGGTTGTCGTCAGATGCACCATCAGCTGGCGGATGGATTTGGCGTACAAGGTAATCGTGCCATCCTCATCTTCGATGCGGATGCCTTCTTCGGGGGTGCGAAGAAAATCGGGGAGCTCGCGGGCGGTTTGTTTATGAGGAATGCTCGATTCAGAGCCATCGAGCCCGGAGAGGATGCTCGATTGCGAGATAATCCGCTCGTATCGCGTGCACCCAGCCACGGAGAGGAGCACCGCGATCAACGCACACCAAATAAGACTGGTTCGTAGGTTCCTGCAATGAGTTGTTGAATATGAGATCATTATTGTGGGGGGCGTGGGGTGATCGGTGGAGGTGGAATTGGGCGTGTGTTTCAGTTCTTCGATACGCCTACATTCGTGCCCGGTTCTGGTTGAGGCGTCGTAGATTCAGTTTTTATGGCATCGAAATCAGATATGGAAGACGCGAATACTGGTTTTCCAGCGCCACGAATCCAGATGGTGTGATGATGCTCAGTGAGGCCTGTGTTCTGGTCGGAGTCGGTTAGTGTATTGGTGAGTGTGTGCGTGCCGATCGATTGGGTGCGAGCGAGTGCCGCCCGGGCGATCAGAGCACTCGCTGTCAGCATGTTTTGTACTTCCCACCCATCGGGGAGTTCAAAGACTTTGTCGAGGGTGTAGCGTCCCCAGAGATCGAACATGTCGCACGCGTCATCGAGTTTGGTGAGTGTTCGTTCGATCCCGGCGTTAAACCACATTGTCGAGCGGAGCGATGATCGGACATCATCGAGATCGAGTTCGGCGTGGTTGGAATCTTCAATTCTCGAAACGATTGAGCTCGGGGAGACCGGGTTGGTGTCCGCGCGATTGGCCGCTTCTTCGCCGGCGATCGCGCCCATGACGAGCCCTTCAAGCAGTGAGTTCGATGCGAGCCGATTAGCGCCGTGGAGCCCGGTGCATGAGACCTCGCCGACTGCGAGCAGGTTGGGGATGCTGGTGCGTGAGCGGAGATCGGTGCGGACGCCTCCGATGGTATAGTGGGCCGCGGGGTGGACGGGGATGAGATCCTTTGCTGGATCGAGCTCAAATGATTTGAGTGTCGCATGGATTCCCGGGAATCGGGTTGGAAAGTTTTTGATATGTCTGCAGTCGAGCCAGACATGCTTGCCGCCTTGGATGGCGAGCTGACGGACGATCGCGCTGGCGACCACATCACGCGGGGCGAGCTCGGCGAGCGGGTGGATATCAGGCATGAACCGTTGCCCGGAATGATCGAGCAGGTGAGCGCCCTCGCCACGAACAGCTTCGGAGATCAATGCCCGGGCGGCACCAGGGATATAGAGTGTAGTCGGATGGAACTGGACGAACTCCATGTCGGCGAGCTGAGCGCCTGCGCGGTACGCCATTGCGATGCCGTCGGCTGTTGCGACGCGTGGATTGCTTGTCTCGCGGTAGACCTGTCCTGCGCCGCCCATCGCCAAGATTGTTGTTCTTGCCCAGATGACCTGCAAGCCATACTTGGGATGCCAGGTCATTGCGCCGAGCACCGGCGCGCCGGGTGTGTTTGATGAGGTGAGCAGGTCGATGACAAAGCAATGATCGAAGAGGCGAATATTTTCGCGTGCGGTAGTCTGCTCGATGAGTGTTCGTTGGAGCTCGACTCCGGTCGCGTCTCCGCCGGCGTGGTAGACGCGTGAAGCAGTGTGCCCGCCTTCGCGTCCTGCGTTGAGTTCGCCATCTTTGTTGAGATCAAACTTCATGCCCCAGTCGATGATCTCGCGGATATGATCTGGGCCTTGCCGACAAACCAGCTCGATCGCTTCTGGATCACACATCCCGGCTCCAGCGGTCATGGTGTCTTCGATGTGAGATTCGATTGAATCGTGTTCATCAAGTACACCGGCGATCCCGCCTTGGGCCCAAGAAGTGTTGGTGAGATTGAGCGATTCCTTGGCGCACACGGTGACCTGCCCGGATTTGGATGCCCCGATTGCAGCACGGAGCCCGGCGACCCCTGAGCCGAGAACGAGGGTGTCACAGAAAATCT
>JAESSR010000243.1 GCA_016764015.1 Phycisphaerales bacterium | reverse complement strand
GGCAATGGGGAAGAGAAGACACTGCTTGCCGAAGACGGTCAAGCAGTGGCACCCAGAGTTATGCAGAGGCTTCTGTTCTTTGTGCTTTTACTACCAAAGCTCCGAGCAGAACGATGATCACCCCGGGGACGAGCCAGATATTTTGGCGATCCATAAACCCGATCCAGAACATGGGCATTGCCAATGTGATCGCAATCCAAGCCGCGATCGGGCTGATTGGTTTTTTGGCATTGCGTGCCTGGATGAATCGGTAGGTGATAAAGGTGGGGAAGACGAGCCCATAGAACCCCATGAATGAGCGATAGACGATCTCGCCGCCGGTAAGGGTTGCATAGTCGGGGAGTTTCATCGCTCCGAGTCCGAAGAGCCCGCCGATGAGTATGATGACAAAGAGCATCGCTTGCTTATCTTGGGCACCGGGAATAGTACGGATGCCGTGGATATGGACGCGTACGGTGAAAACCCATTGTCCAAAGATATGGATCAGCAGTGCGGCACTGAGCCAAGGGGGGAGGATCATGGTGTCTGGGTAAGGCTCGCCGTTGAGTGCCCAGATCATGACCCCGGCATAGCGGGTGGTGAGGATAATCATCAACGCGAAAAAGAGGATGAACCCGATGGTAAATCCGATCCTGCCGTTGCGTTGTGTATCGAGTTCTTGGCGGGCGTGGTGGAAGGTGATGTCGAGGTAGGGGGCGAGGGCAAACCCAAAGACCATCACCGGGAGCATCCAGAGCGGGGCGATGGATTTGGGAGCGGCTTTGACCATTTCATCGGTCGCCTGGGCGATGTCGGGAAAGATAAAGGTGGCGATGAGTGTGCTGACGCTGAAGGTGAGGAGCACGGCAGCGACTCGTGGCATACGGTTGAAGCGCAGAGCCCGCTGGGAGATGATTGTGAAGGCGATGACCACAGCGGCGACAATCTGGAGATAAGTCTCAGGCATCGGAAAAGCGATGCGGACAAAGTTCATGATCCAAAGAATCCAAAACACATGGAACGCGAGCGTGATCGCAGAGAACCACCAGATCACGCCGGGGTGTTTTTCAACGAAACGGACGGAATCGATGCGGGATTTGAGCAGCCAACCCATCGAAGCGGCGCCGATGACATTTGGGATCGCGAAGATGATGAATCCCATCCATCCCATATCTCGCATCAGGATCGTGGGAAGGAACATCCCGATACACCATGTCCAAGAGCACGCAAGATAGGCGCCCCACAGGATTGGGCTTCGGGTTGGTTGCATTGCGGGTGGAGCAGCTTCGCTCATTTGGATTCAGATCCGCGGAGTTTCTTGGCTTTGTGATGGGCTTTGGGGGTCACATGGAAGGTCGCGGTGCATCGCCCGACGCGTTTGGGCTTGGCGGGCTTGTTGCCTTCTTGTTGTTCGACCTCATCCTTGAGCTTTTTCTCACTCATCGGCACCAAAACCTGAACGATGTCCATCCGCACCGCGATATTGAACTCATCGCCGGATTCTACGAGTGCATGGATATCGTCGAGCGCGGTCATGCGGTATTCCGCTGGACCATGACACGGACGCAGGAACTTGTATTCGAGGTGCTTGCAGACAACGGTGTAATCACCGCCACAGACGGCAAAGACATAGTTCCCGCCTGCGATTTCAGAGTTGCCCAAGAGAGCAGCCCCGGCCATCGCGTTGTACCAGTTTTTGTTGAATCGACGGAATGGGAGCGTTGCACGATAAGTGCTCGCATCGGTCTGCATGGTGATCCCAGATCGGAAGGCGTAGGGCAGCCAGATCATTGAGCAGACACGGTTCCAAAAATTGTTCCGGGTCGAGAGATTCGAGATAAAAGCCTCGGCTCGCTCGATCAGCGTGAGCTTAGGTTTCTTGATCTTTTCGATCTTCTGCTCACTCCCAGCTTCGGCACCTGTTGAGGACTCAACCGACCCAGCCGCTGGCGCAGTAGGGGTAGGTGTTTCAGGCGATTGATCGCTTGATTCCGAGATGGGGGTGGTGGTATCGGTGGACATCTTCTGGATTGATTATAGTGCTGAGTTGAGTGGGTCAAGCAAGATTATTGGCTACAAGTACTTGTTTGCTTTTTTCTCTATTAGATTTCTTCTACGAGTGTATACCACCCTGAATCATCGCTTCTGACACGGTAGCATGGGTTTTCTGCAGGTTCATGGTCAAGCACCAAGACCCAATCACGCTCGGCTGCCTCTTTGAGGAACCACTCCTTGGTAATCATCGATGAATACGGCTCAACATCATATGAGAGCGAGTACGCTTGTCCGATGTGATAATGCGTTGGCATGACATCAGGAGTAAACACAATTGTTCGTCCTTGGTCATCGGTGAACTGCACCGCTTGCTGCCCCCATGTGTGACCAGGAACCAAGAAAACATTGATGCCCGGGAGGACTTCGCTCATGCGCTCTTCAATCGGAGCCTTTGGCATGTCGCCACGCGAAGGCTTGCGGTTGAGCGGGAATGCACGCTGGGAATCGACCAGACGCAATCGTGCCTTGCCGTCGGCTAATGGCAGCTTGTCGTCTTCAAACGGCAAGATGTGATCGCGGTAGTAGGTTTTGGTCATGACCGAATCGTCATTGCGGGCATCGACCCACTCTCGGCGTTGGACGATCATCTCGGCATTAGGGAAGGTGAACTTGATCTGGGAGGAGTCGCCCGATGCCGCACCGGGTTTGGTGGCTTCCCAGTCCGCGGATTCGCCTTCGCGTGTTTTTCGGGTTAAGCCGCCGGCATGGTCGAAATGCAGATGGGTGACGATGGTCGCTTCGATATCGTTCACATCAACACCGGCTGCGATGACCTCAGATTCGACGGTTGTGCCATCGAGCCCGAAGATGGTGGACATCTTCTCGCTGAGCTTGTCGCCGGTGCCCGCTTCGATGAGGTAGCGGTGAGGCTTGCCTGTGATTTGGTCAGGTTCGACCGATTCGAGCAAAATGCAGTTGTGCATGAGTTTGATGCGGTTTTTATCGTCGCATTCGATGGAGCGTTCCCAGATGACTTTGGGGATGACACCGAACATGCCTCCCCCGTCAAGGAGGAACTGGCCGGCACGGAGGATGGTCCATTTGTATTGCATGGGCAAGGGTAGGTCTGGTAGGATGGGTATTCAGATTTGATGGACAATAGGGGTTGTGAAAGACGATCAAATATGCAATACTGAGACTCTTGTGGGAGTAAATCGAATGAATGAACAGTTTGATGTCGTAATTGTCGGCGGGGGCCCTGCGGGTTCGACCGCGGGTTGTCTGCTCAAGAAATACATGCCTGATCTGAGCGTACTGATCCTTGAAAAAGCCAAGTTTCCGCGAGATCATGTCGGCGAGAGCCAGCTGCCCATGATCGGGCGGGTGCTCCGTGAGATGGGGTGCTGGGAGAAGTGCGAAGCTGCCGATTTTCCGATCAAGGTCGGGGCTACCTATCGGTGGGGCAACTCAGACGAGCTCTGGGATTTCAACTTCGTTGATCCTGAACAGGTCGAAGAACTGACTCGCCCAGGCAGTTATGAAGGGCCACGGGTTTCGACCGCTTGGCAGGTCGATCGGGCGGTGTATGACAAGATCCTGCTCGATCATGCTCAGGAGATGGGGTGTGATGTTCGTCAGCAGACACAAGTGACCAAAACGATTCTCGATAAGGCGAATCCTGATAAAATCGACCACCTCACCGTGAAGAATGTTGATGCAGAAACAGTTGCAGCCGAAACAGTTGAAGCAGAAACAGTTGAAGCAGAACCATACGAAGTCCGCGGCAAGCACTACATCGATGCCTCGGGGGGGATTGGCGTGCTTCGCAAGGGATTGGGGATCAAGGTTGATTCGCCGACGACCTTGCAGAATGTCGCGTTCTGGGATTATTGGGAGAACACGGAGTGGGCGGTCGAGATCGGGGTCGGCGGCACACGGGTACAGGTGCTCTCGATTGGTTCTGGTTGGTTGTGGTTTATTCCCCTTGGGCCGACACGGACAAGCATTGGCTTTGTCTGCCCGGCTTCCTTCTATAAGGAATCTGGGAAGACTCCTGAGGAGGTCTATCAGTGGGCGATTGCTCAAGAGCCTCGCGTGACGGAACTCACCAAGAACGCGACTCAGCGGGGGAATGTCGAGGGCACAAAGGACTGGTCATTCCTCGCAGATCGGCTCGTAGGGGAGAACTGGATGCTCGCCGGCGAGAGCGCCGGGTTCGCCGATCCGATCCTAGCCGGCGGCATGATGCTCACGCATACCGGTGCACGCCATGCCGCGTATACCATTCTTGAACTCGAACGCGGACGCCATGATCCCAAGTGGCTCAAGTCGCATTACGACAGCACGCAAAAGCGTCGGATGGCACAGCATATTCGATTCGCAGATTTCTGGTACGCCGGCAACGGGCAGTTCACCGATCTCGAAGAGCACTCTGCCAATATCGCCAAGGATGCCGGGATCAACATGCGACCCAAAGAAGCGTTCCGATGGTTGTCGACTGGTGGGTTCGCTGATGATGCCCAAGGGGCTGTGGGAATCGGCGGGGTTGATCTTGGCGGGGTGAAAGCACTCGCCGCACGGTTTGGCGGCAAGGATGATCTTGGGTGGGAACTGAGCAAGTTCAATAGCTTTAAGTTGCAGCTCAACGGTGCAAAAAAGATTGCTACACCTTACCTGCAAGACGGGGAGATCGTTCCCGCGATGAGCTTTGATCGAGGTGGACGACAGCTCCCGTCCTACGGCATGTTCAATGTCGTGCTCAATGTACTCTCGCGTCAGACGGAACTTAAAGAGATCATGGGCGATATCCGAGAGACCTGCAAAAAGAAGTATGGCATCCATGCGCCACTTCAAGAGATGATCTGTATGCAGGTCTTTGAATCGATGGTCACCGATGGGTGGGTGACAGGTAAGGTCAACAAGAAGCGCCCGATGATGAACTTTAGTAGTTCGGCAATCAGCGGCAACTTCACGGCCAATCAAGATGAACTCACCAAGCGGATTGAATCTGCAGCTGCCGGTGATGTCTAAAAAAACACCCCCGAGATTATTCGGGGGTGTGGGTGAGTTCTGTTGGAGATATTCTTAGAGACCGTCGTGCCCGCCCATAAGTTTGAGCATGTCGATACACCGATGGGAGTATCCGGCTTCGTTGTCGTACCATGAAACGATCTTGAAGAAGTTTGCATTGAGTTCGAGCCCTGCGGTGGCGTCGAAGATCGATGAGTGTGGATCGCCGAGGAAATCGGATGAGACGACCGCTTCTTCGGTGTATCCCAGCACGCCCTTCATCGGGCCCTCTGATGCGGCCTTCATCGCCGCGTTGATCTCTTTGAGCGATGTTGCCTTCTCGGTACGGAAAGTCAGGTCAACACACGAGACATCCGCGGTTGGGACGCGGAACGCCATGCCGGTGAGCTTGCCGACGGTTGCTGGCAAGCAAAGCCCAACAGCCTTGGCTGCACCGGTTGATGATGGGATGATGTTTTCGTACGCGTTTCGTCCGCCACGCCAATCCTTTTTCGATGGTCCGTCCTGGGTTGGCTGGGTCGCGGTGGCGGCGTGGATGGTGGTCATCAAGCCTTCGACCATGCCGAAGTTGTCCATGATCACCTTGGTGATCGGAGCGAGGCAGTTGGTCGTGCACGAAGCGTTCGAGATGATCAGATCAGTCGCGGGATCATATTTGGCGCAGTTGACACGGTGGACGAGGGTCTTGACGGTGTCCGGGGTCTTGGTTGGAGCCGAGAGCAGCACGCGTTTACACCCGTTGTTTTCGATGTGCTTGTGGGCATCATCGTAAGTGGTGAAGAAACCGGTCGCTTCGAGGACATAATCGACGCCCATATCGCCCCAGGCGAGCTTTGCGGGGTCGCGCTCGGCGGTGGTCTTGGTGATGTATCCATTGACGGTGAAGGAATCATCGTTTGCGGTGATTTCGGCTGGTTTGCCGTCGATCATGAATCTGCCGT
>JAESSR010000242.1 GCA_016764015.1 Phycisphaerales bacterium | reverse complement strand
CCGAAAGCAGGAGAGCGAAAACACGCACACCAATGTCCGCGTGCTCCATACCGATGCCGCCCAGCTCTTGAAATGGCGATGCCCCGACAACTCAATCGATGTCATCCACCTCTACTTCTCCGACCCTTGGCGAAAGAAAAAGCATCACAAAAAACGGGTCATCCAGCACCAGACTTTGTTCGATATCTGGCGATGCCTCAAGGTTGGAGGCGAGCTCCGCGTCGTCACCGACCACGACGATCTCTGGGCCTGGGACGAAGCCCACTTCGATCACTGGGCGAGTGATCCAGCCGCCAAACCACTCGAAGTCGCACGCCCAAAGATCCCATCAGCCCCGGCTGCGATCCAATCATTCCTCGACGCGCGTAAAACCATGCCCTTCGAGCGCACCGACTTCGCCGCCCCCGAATCCGCCAACGAAGGCGAACTCGTAGGCACCAACTTCGAACGCAAGTTCCGAATCGAAGGCCGAAGTTTTAATGCTGGTGTGCTGCGAAAACAGCTTGATTAATCTAATACTCGCTCAACTTCCAACTCAATCTGATTGATCAAGTAATCAACTCGAATGGACTTTACCAGCCTTGAGTTGCGTTCTTGAGTAAGGACAGATTCGAGCTCCTCCCTGCTCGGATCAATCGGGACCAAGCCTCGCGATAACAAGTCCATAACTGCCAGTGACCGAGCACGCTTCGAGGTCACAACCGCACGATAAACCAATACACCAAACAAGGACACAGCTGATAGATACCACCCATAAACAAACGGGCAAGTGATCTGACCTGATCCACAAAGAGCACTGCCAACGCATGCAACAATGAACAACAAGGCGATCACCGAGGTAATACTCTCGTCCTTACCTTTTTTTGCTTTCTGCTCTGCCATATATTCCAAATCCAAGACAACTTCTCGAATGAGATCCATACGCTCAGAATAACTGACCGAATCTGAATGCAGTCGTTCTTCCAAAGCAGTTCGCTCCTCTAGCAACACTTCAATCCCTGGCGTAGTGCATTCATGGAATGCTTGGTCAACATTGGGCTCCATCACAAACTTGCTGTAAGAATGTAGCCCTCGAATAAACGCCGCATTGCACAACGAGCAGGTCGCTTCAAAGGCAAACGGCTTCCCTGGAAACAGTGAAATCCAATAGATATGCCCAGCTCTTCGCAACTGAATCACTCGCATAGCCTGTTGCGATCTGCAAATTGGACAGTAGTCAACCGCATACCCCTTCTTTCGCCGTTTGATTCGCGATCCCCAAACAATAAACATATCTATTCACCTCTCGTTTCACAAACTTACCGCCTGCCCCACACATCTCTCCAAAACCCACGCGCATGAACAACCAAATACCCGAGTATCGGCTATTGAAGCAGAGAACACATCATATGGCATCAAATCTGTTCAAGCCCCACGCAGCTTCTTCATCTTCGCGAGCACCTTCTCCGGACTGATCCGATCGCCCGCCTTGATCCGCGAAGCCTGCATCTCTCTTCGAGCCTTGCGGATCTCTTCGCGCGTTGGATCTATCGGCAGCAACGCCATCGCCAACCAGGTCCGCACCCGTTTCCTCGGCGAGTGCTTGCACACCCAATACATCAACCCAAAGACCACCACGCTGGCAGCCAAGAATCCCGCAGCCAGCGACATCGGCGAGCCGAACCGGTGCATCCCGAAGGCACCCAAAGAGCACAACGATAAAATCGTGAACAGGATCAACAACAAAACATAAGGCTTGATCCGTTCGAGCGGCTCTTCGTCATACACCCTTGCAAAGCTCATCATCGTATGGCGGATCATTTCTTCGCGATCTTTGCCGACAAGTTTACCGGATTGCAACATCTCATCCATCGCGACACAATCGGCGATGCGCGATTGAACGATTGGCAACGAAGCTGGTTCGTAGCTGCCTGCACTCTTGGAGTCGGGCAAGATTTCGATCGGGCGCTCGGCTGCGTGTCGTTCGACTTTGCATTCGCACACAAAGCAGGTGAGCTCATGGTGCGGATGTCCCTCGGACCCTTGTTCGAAACACAAAAAATATCGTTTCCGCTCGGCCTGTGCCAGATGAAAACGGCGCTCCTGTCGGCAGACAGGACAATAGTCGGAGGTGACCCCGATCGGGCGAACACACAACACCCTCGCGCTGAGCACTGAGAATGGCATACTCTATTCTAACGATTTTCACAGCAACATGTTGCGAAAACTGCTCGCTTTCGTCATAACCTTCTCAAATGCCCGAAGAAGTGTACGAAAAATCTACAAACAAACCACCCGCTGTCATCCTATTGAGCGGCGGACTCGACTCATCAACCGTCCTCGCGATCGTTCAAAAACAAGGCTACGCCTGCCACACCCTCGCCTTTGACTACGGGCAACGCCATCGCAATGAACTCGATGCAAGCGAACACATCGCGTCATCGATGAATGCAGCGTCGCACCGCATCTTCAATCTCGACATCGGATCATTTGGAGGCTCCGCCCTCACCAGCGACATCCAAGTCCCCAAGGATCGCGATGAATCCGAAATGGATGACATCCCGATCACCTATGTCCCCGCACGCAACTTGGTTTTCCTCTCGATCGCACTCGCCTACGCCGAAACGCTTGGTTCGACCGATCTCTTCATCGGCGTCAATGCAATCGACTATTCCGGATATCCAGATTGCCGACCCGAGTTCATCGCATCCTTTATACAGACAGCCAACCTCGCCACCAAACTCGGCGTAGAGGGAAATAACATGAGAGTCCATACCCCACTGCTTGAAATGACCAAAGCCCAGATCATCCAAACCGGCACCAAGCTCGGCGTCGACTACAGCCAAACCCATTCCTGCTACGATCCATCCCCCGCGGGTGGCGCGTGCGGGCGATGCGATTCATGCATCCTCCGTAAACTCGGCTTCGAGCAGGCGGGCATTGACGACCCGACCAACTACGCATGAATGACTCCTTACCCATCTCCGAAACCTTCACCTCCATCCAAGGCGAAGGAAAACTCACCGGTGTACCAAGCTGGTTCTGTAGGCTTTCAGGGTGCAACCTGCGCTGCACCTGGTGCGATACGCCCTACGCAAGTTGGAAGCCCGAACATACCAAACGAACTATCGATTGGTTAATTGAAGAAGCCAAAGCATCGGGTGTCCAACACGCCGTCCTCACCGGCGGCGAGCCCATGATCTTCGATCAACTCATCCCCCTCTCCAACCAACTCGCCCAACTCGGTTTCCACATCACCATCGAAACCGCAGGCACCGTCACCCTCCCCGGCATTTCATGCAATCTCATGAGCCTCTCTCCCAAACTCGCCAACTCCACCCCAATCAATGACCCACGCGATGAATCTGGCATATGGGCAATCCGCCACGAAGAACGCCGACTCAACTTCGATTCCATCAACGAACTCATCTCATCAACCCCAGACCGCCAGCTCAAGTTTGTCGTCAAAGACCCATCTGACCTCATCGAGATCGACAGCGTCCTCGCCAACATCGTCGGCTACCAACCCCGCGACATCATGCTCATGCCCGAAGGCGTCGCCGTCCCTGATCGAGACTCGATCCAATGGATCCTCGACGAATGCCTCAGCCGAGGGTGGACCTACTGCCCCCGCCTTCACATCGCCCTCTTCGGCGACACCCGAGGGACATAATCCTTCTCTTGCGTGGCACAGGCGTCCCGCCTGTGTTCTTATTGTGATCCGAATAAGAAACACAGGCGGGACGCCT
>JAESSR010000241.1 GCA_016764015.1 Phycisphaerales bacterium | reverse complement strand
GACGCAATGTGTGCCCAGCCGCACTATCCTTCCCGTACCATGTCACAACTCGACCCACTCAAAAAACGACTCACACGCATCACCTGTGCCGAGCACATCACACCCTTCCTCCGGCGCGAGGTCGAAGCGCTCGGCTACGAGATCCAAGAAGAGGATCATGTCGCGGTGCATATCGGCGCAACACTCGAAGATTGTCTGCGACTCAATCTTCACCTGCATACCGCTCAGCATACCTTCTGGCTGCTGACCCGGTTCCGATGCCCGTCGCTCAATGCGCTCGCCAAAGAGGCAAGCGCCTTCCCATGGGAAGAACTCATCCCCAACGATTCCTACTTCACGATTACTTCAAACATCGATCATCACTCGATCGACAACACCATGTATCCAAACCTGGTGCTCAAGGACATGATCGTCGATCGCATCAACGCCAAAACCGGCACGCGACCAGACACCGGGCCGGACCGTTCGTGCGTGGTCATCCATCTCGTGTGGAAAAACGATCGCGCGTGGATATATCTCAACACCAACGGCGTACGCATGTCCGATCGTGGATACCGCAAGATGCCTCACGATGCGCCGATGCGCGAGACACTCGCCGCCGCTGTATTGATGGGCATGGGATACGACGGCACCACACCACTTATCAACCCGATGTGCGGGTCGGGCACACTCGCTATTGAAGCCGCGCTGATCGCATCAGGCAGAGCACCGGGTTTGCTTCGATCTAACGCAAGCTGTTTGCACACGATGCTCGATCTTGACGAGTCCTATTTAGAAATGCGCCGCGAGGCCCGCAAGTCCAAGCCGGTGCTCAAAGACCCAATGCCGATCATCGCGACGGACAATAATCCACGCGCGATCGTTGCCGCCAAGAAAAACGCGCTCACCGCGGGCGTCGATCATCTGATTGACTTCGAAGCCTGCGATTTCACCGATACTGAAATTCCCAAACTTGCCGACGGTGAAACCGGACATGTGATCTTGAATCCAGAGTACGGGCTGCGCCTAGGCGAGTCCGATTCGCTCAAAGAAACCTACTCCGACATCGGCGATTTCTTCAAGACCCGATGCAAGGGCTACATCGGGCATGTCTTCACCGGCTCCCGAGAACTCTCCCACGAGATAGGGCTCAAAACAGCCGCCCGCCAAGTCTTCTTCAACGCCCAGATCGAATGCCGACTCTTGAGCTACGAGCTCTACGACGGGTCACGAAAAGCATCCAAAGCATTCGAAGACGAAGAGCTCAATGAGCAGATGAACGAAGAACATCTGATTCAATCTTCTTTGGAATCATCGGAGCCGTTAGAATTGACTGAATCAGTTGAATCGACGAACCCAGAAGAAACCAAATCGTATGATGACCATGAGCAACCAATCCAAAACGAAGAGCACGACACGCTTTGAACTCCTCATCGGGCTCCATGTCATCGACGACAATAGCTATGACCAGTACCGTGCAGGAATGACCCCGATCCTCGATTCCTTCGGCGGATACTTCCGCTTCGATTTTCGAGTAAGCGAGATGCTCAAAGGCGAAGCAGACGACCCCTTCAACCGGGTGTTTATCCTCTCATTCCCCGACCAGGTATCGAAAGAAAAGTTCTTTGCCGATGAAGCATACAAAGCGGTCCGCGCTGCTCACTTTGATCAAGCTGTCCGCTCAGTACAGCAAATTGCTCAGTATCACACATAATACAGGTTGATCCTGTTTCAAACCCAGACGAATCGCCCCCGCTTTCGGGGGATATTTTTCATAGTCTCTATTCGGATAAGAATCTCCAAGTTTCATCAACTCGGACCTTGGGCTTGTCGATTGCACAGTAGACTAACAGTTCAACATCTGTGTGCACAGATTGGAAACACACGCCATGAGCAACACCAATTCATTGACCGGCAACGAGCAGTTCTTCGAAGAGGATGAACTGATCGTCTCGAAAACCGACACCAAAGGTCGCATCACCTACGCCAATGAGGTGTTCTTACGCGTTGCGTTGTATGAAGAAACTGAAGTGCTCGGCAAGGCACACAACCTCATCCGGCATCCCGATATGCCTCGGTGTGTGTTCCGTTTTCTTTGGGAACGCATCGCAGCCAATCACGAAGTGTTTGCGTATGTCATCAACCGTTGCAAGAACGGGGATCACTACTGGGTGTTCGCTCATGTGACTCCAACGATTGATAGCAATGGCAGAATCATCGGATACCACTCGAGCCGACGCGTGCCGAACCAATCAGCACTCGAGGTCATTAAGCCGTTGTATGCCGAGTTGCTTGCGATCGAATCGAAATACCACACCCCACGCGAACAATGGCAGGCATCGCTGCCGGTGCTTGTGGAGAAGCTCGAATCAATGGAGTTGAGCTACGACGAGCTGATTTTTAAACTCTGCGCCTAAATATCCATTCACAACAAACCATACGAACATCTATGGGAGACTCTCGTGAGCACACTCGACTATCAAACACCAACGACAACGGCTGCTCAGAGCAAGTGGATCAGCGAGGCAACAGAGGTTTGCAAGCGCGCAGCCAAAGGCGATCTTGAGGCTCGACTGCTCAACATCGATGACGCATCAGAGCTCGCACCAATGCTCCATGCGATCAATCACATGCTCGATATGACCGATGCGTTTGTGCGTGAGGCCGGTGCTTCGCTCTCGTTTGCATCGGAAGGGAAATACTTCCGCCGAGTTCTCCCTCATGGATTCCTTGGTTCATTCAAACAGACCGCCCAGACCATCAACGAAGCAACCGAGCAGATGGACGGCGACGCGACAGAACTCAAGCAAGCCCAGTCAGAACGAGATGAGCTGATCGATGACATCACCACCGCCAAAGAAGTTTCTGGATTGCTCACGAAGACCACAACGGATATCGAACAGATGTTCGGAGTCATCAGCTCGATCGCCAAACGGACAAATCTGCTGGCACTCAACGCGACGATCGAAGCCGCCAGAGCTGGGGAAGCCGGGCGTGGATTCGCTGTCGTCGCAGGGGAAGTCAGCAAGCTGGCGAACCAATCAAGCAAGGTGACGAAGGACATCCAGATCAATGTCGTCGCGATTCAGGAAGTATCATCGCAAACCGTATCATCGATTGAACGGATTCTCAGCGTGCTCGATCGCCAGGTTGTTCAATCAAATGCTGATGAATAAGCATACCCAATAGTGTGATCGCTGCGCCTACCGTTGCGTATGAGTGATGCTGCCAATATCTTGCCTGGAATGACCGAGGACCCTGCCAACGCCGGTCTGCCTTATAAGATCGCGTGCTTGTGCGATCTGCGTGATAAGGACGGTCGGATCCTGCTGCTCCATCGGAATAAATCTCCCAACAAAGGCTTGTACTCACCGATCGGAGGCAAGCTCGAGATGCACATCGGTGAATCTCCAGCCCAATGCGCCCAACGAGAGATCAAAGAAGAAGCAGGGATTGATGTCGAGCTCTCAGACCTGTATTTCGGGGGGCTGATCGCCGAGACCGCATTTGAAAATCAGACCCACTGGCTCATGTTCTACTACCGTGTTATGGTCCCGGTTGAAGTGATCGACGGGCATATGGATGAGGGCGAGTTGGGATGGCATCACCCCGATGAGATCGATTCTCTTCCCCAGCCTGAGACTGATCGCAAAATCATCTGGCCGATGATTAACAAGCACGCAGCATCTGGCCCAAATGGAACTCCCGGATTCTTCAGCATTCACATTGATTGCCGCGGGGATAAAATCATCTGGACGGTCGATCAAGAAACACCAACAACCTCGATCTAGATTCAGTTTAGATACAGAGTGGATTCTTGGCCGATAACTCGATCCATCGAGCGGGCGTCATATTCTCACCACTTTTTTCAGTGGTATACTGGTACTATCCATCGATATCCTTGCAAGTCATACGCATGCTGTTGAGTGATTGGCTGATATCGACGATATGACTATTACAACCCAGATCGCATCCTCCATGATGTCGATCTGGGAGTATGAGGAAGGATATAGAATGCCCTTAGCATGCCTTGTATACACCGCGAGTTTGAGCCCAGACACCAGCGACGGTGATTTGCACCAGTTTAAAGACACCAATACTCGACATCATGCCAAGAACCGCATCACAGGCATGATGATGATCGCAGGTAAACAGCTCTTCGAGATCATGGAAGGCGAATACGCCATCCTTGAAGCATCCCTCGATGCTGTCTCAAGCAGCGAGTTCGTCGAAGAACCAGAAGTGCTCCTCTTCTCCACACTCAAGAAAAACCAGTTCCAGTCATGGAAAATGGGTGTGCTCGAAGCCAATGAAATGGGATCAAACGATCTTTCCACGCTGAAAATGCTCGGCGAGCAGGCACTCGCAGATCCAAGTTCTACACCAGCTGCGGCACTTCAAATGCTCAAGCAGTTTCATGAACAGTTTGCTAAAAAAGCTGAAGCAGCATAATCCAGCACTTCAACTCAGTTGATAAAAAAACGCCCGATCAAATGACCGGGCGTTTTCAATAGTTTCAAAGCAAATGCCTTTAGGCGTTGGCTGCTGCCTTCTCGGCCTTGGCCTTCGCATCTTCGAGGGTACCGACATACATGAATGCCGATTCGGGAAGATCGTCGCCCTCGCCGTCACACAGACGCTCGAACGAATCGATGGTCTGCTCAAGCGTCGAGTTGATGCCCGGGAAGCCGGTAAAGACTTCAGCAACATAGAACGGCTGGGACAAGAAGCGTTCGATACGACGAGCACGGTTCACGACCTGCTTGTCGACATCTGAGAGTTCGTCCACACCAAGAATCGCGATGATGTCCTGGAGGTCCTTGTAGCGCTGGAGGAGTTTCTGCACCCGCTGAGCAACATTGTAATGCCGTTCACCGATGATGGCTGGATCCAAGATTCGTGAGGTTGATGACAACGGGTCAACCGCAGGGAAGATCCCCTTCTCGGCGATTGATCGTTCAAGAACAACGAACGCATCCAAGTGAGCAAACGCGGTCGCGGGTGCCGGGTCGGTCAAGTCGTCCGCAGGCACATAGATCGCCTGCACTGAGGTAATCGCGCCCTTGGCGGTCGAAGTGATTCGTTCTTGGAGCTGACCCATTTCGGTTGAAAGGGTTGGCTGATAGCCCACTGCGGAGGGCATACGACCCAGAAGTGCGGACACTTCTGAACCGGCCTGCGTGAAGCGGAAAATATTGTCAACGAACATCATGGTTTCTTTCCCTGATTCGTCGCGGAAGTGCTCGGCCATGGTCAAACCAGAGAGAGCAACACGCAAGCGAGCCCCTGGAGGTTCGTTCATCTGCCCAAAGACCATCGCGACCTTGTCGAGCACATGAGCAACATTGCCTTCAGCATCGGTGTACTCAGCCTCGGCCATTTCGCGCCAAAGGTCATTGCCTTCGCGTGTGCGTTCGCCGACGCCACAGAATACGGAGTAGCCATCGAATTCGCGAGCAACACGAGCGATCATTTCCTGAATGATCACAGTCTTGCCCACGCCGGCACCGCCGAAGAGCCCAATCTTGCCACCACGCACAAACGGGCAAAGAAGGTCGATGACCTTAATGCCTGTTGGGAGGATTTCGGTCTTTGGGTTGAGCTGCGAGAACTCCGGAGGCTCACGATGAATCGATGATCGCTGCACGCCATCAAGCTCAGGCTTGTTGTCGATCGCTTCGCCGAGCAGGTTGAAGACGCGTCCGAGGACTTCTTCACCCACAGGGACGGTGACCGAACTGCCCGAGTCGACCGAAGTCATCCCGCGAGTCATGCCATCGGTTGATCCGAGTGCAACCGAGCGAACTCGTCCGCCACCGAGATGCTGCTGAACTTCGCCAACGAGCTTGGTGGCTTTGCCGTTATGCTCCCATTCGGTGATGATTGCGTTATAGATATCGGGCAGTTCACCTTCTGGGAACTGTGCGTCGAATGTCGACCCGATGACTTGCGTGATTGTACCTTTGGTCCCAGCTGCCATGTGCAGTGCTCCCTTTCGATGACTTGCTAAATCAATAGCTGTGGTTCGAATGATGGGCATTGTGCCCGTTTGTTTGGACTGATAGGGTAGGTCGATGATTGGCGATGGG
>JAESSR010000240.1 GCA_016764015.1 Phycisphaerales bacterium | reverse complement strand
GCGCATCGGGGATATTGAGTTTGGCGAAGTTGTGCTCTTCGTCTTCGAGCTCTGGGCCTTGGGCGACCTCGAAGCCCAAACGAGCGAATATCTCGACGAGTTCGCCGCGTACACGGGTGATGATGTGTTCGCGACCGAGTGCATGGGTATCAATCGTGCCCGGCTCGGTCATGTCGAGCATCGGGCCGGTGCTTGCTCCCGTTGCACCTGAGCCAAGCGATGCTTGCTTGGCTTTGAGCCCGGATTCGAGCGCGTTCTTGACCTCGTTGAGCCGTTTGCCGACGACGCCTTTGTCTTCTTTGGCGACATCCTTCATCATCGGCATGACCGATCGGATCTTGCCTTTGGTCCCGACAAACGCCACACGCCACGCTTCGAGTTCCTCCGCCGTGGTAGCAGATTCAAGGGCGGCGAGTCCGGTCGATTCAATCTCATTGAGTGCATTGAGCATGGCGGATCATAGTTCCTTGCGTACGATTCGTTGGGCGTTCGTGCCCTTCTTCAATAAAAAACCCCGCCCAAATAATCAGGCGGGGTTGGTTTGCTATTCAATCAACAACTTATTCGTCGCTGGAAGATTCTTCGGTCGCTTCAGCAGCTGGTGCTTGGGTCTTCGCGGTTTCCTTGCGGAGCTTGGCTGCGAAGGCTGTCCGCTTGTCAGCGGTGCGACGACGACCCGATGGTTGCCCACCGATTTCTGGGCCTTCTTCGTTGCCGACGAACTGAATCACACAGAGTTCGGCAGCATCACCGAGACGGTGACGACCGATGCGTACGATACGGGTGTATCCGCCAGAACGATCTTCGAAGCGTGGTGCGACATTCTCAAAGATGTGACGCACGAGTTTGGGAGCCTTGCGGAGCTCGCCGTAGCGGTTGCGTTCGATGGTTTCGATATCTGGGATATCGAAGAACCCTTGAACGAACTCGCGTTGCTCTTCGACCTTTTCACGCTGCTCTTCAGAAGCGTTCTTGGCAATGTATGACCATGCAAACGCGTTGCGGTCACGCCCGAGCATTGAGATCACGCGTCGGCGTGCGTGCATGTCGCCACGCTTGGCCTTGGTGATGATCTTTTCAACGAATGGCTGGAGAGCCTTCGCCTTGGGGATCGTCGTGGTGATCTGACCATGCTCGAAAAGGCTTGCAGCCATATTGCGGAGCATGGCTTCGCGGTGAGCAGTGGTTCTTCCTAACTTAAAGCCGGCTTTACGATGACGCATGGCTTTTCCTTCACTTTCAAGACGCGTCGCCGCGTCAGAGTTCAATAACTATCAATACCAATCCGATGCGGATCAATATCGCTTAGAGCATTCCACCAGCAGCGTTGTATCCTTCTGGGAGTTCAACGCCGAGGTCCAAATCAATATCAAGAAGCTTACGCTTCACTTCACGCAGTGATGTTCGTCCGAACGAACGAAGCTTGAGAAGCTCTGGTTCATTCTTGGTGACGAGCTGTGCAACGGTGTCAATACGGGCTGATTCCAAGCAGTTCGATGCACGAACAGACAGATCGAGCTGCTGGATTGGCATGTTCAGCTTGCGGATCAGTTCCTCATCCACACCCGCAGCGGCTGCTGCATTTTCTGAAACCCGTTCTTCGCCGACATTGAAGTATTGGACGAATGGGTTGAGGTGCTTACGCATGATCTTGGCAGCTTCGACGAGCGCCATTTCTGGGGTGGCGGTGCCATCGGTCCAGATTTCCATGGTGAGCTTGTCAAAGTTGGTCTTCATGCCCACGCGGGTGTCTTCTACATGGTAGCGAACACGCTGGACAGGTGAGTAGATCGCGTCGACCGGGATGATTCCGATTTCTTGATCTTCGTTTCGACCGTACTGCTCGGAAGCAGGGATATAGCCGCGTCCTTTACCGACATGGATTTCCATCTCGAATGGAATCTCTTCGGTGAGTGTCGCGATGACCAAGTCTTTGTTGACGATCGTCACATTGGTGTCCGCTTCGATCAGATCGGCGGTCACTTCACCCGGGCCTTGAGCCGCGAGCTTCATCACGCGAGGCTCATCGCCTTCGAGCTTGACGATCAGGTTCTTGATATTGAGAACAATATCAGTGGTGTCTTCGAGCACGCCAGGTAAGCTGGTGAACTCGTGCTCAACACCCTTGATCTTGATTGCTGTGACCGATGCACCCTCAAGCGAAGATAGCAGGATACGACGAAGGGAGTTCCCGATCGTTGTGCCCATGCCGCGTTCGAATGGTTCAACAGACAACCGCCCGAAGGTGTCGTCGGTGAACTTGGGATCTGCGATAACCTGTGAAGGCAACTCTAAACCACGCCAGCGTACTCGCATGATATTTCTCCTCAGCAGAGCGATCGTTGAATCATTGATGATCAAAGATCGTTGTTAACTTTCCTACCTTCGCTCGGCTCACAGATGCATCGTCCTGCTGACGACGATGCTCTTACTTCCCGATCGAAGCACATTGATTTAGTTGATCGATTTCTGCTTTCGCACAACACCGATCACGAAAAACACCCCGGCACAGTTGTGTGCTGGGGCGTAAAATATTCAATCAGACGCGACGCTTCTTACAAGGGCGGCACCCGTTGTGAGGAACCGGCGTGTGGTCTTCAATCGCTGTGACGCGAAGACCGGTTGAAGCAAGACCTGAAACCGCATTCTCACGACCAGCACCAGCGCCGGTGATCCGTACTTCGAGTTCGTTCATCCCCATCTTGCGGACCTTCTGCCCGACTTGTTCGCCGGCTCTGGTCGCTGCAAATGGAGTGGATTTACGAGCACCCTTAAAACCGATGGTGCCAGCAGAGTCCCATGCGAGGGTTTCGCCGCTGACATCGGTGACGGTGATCATGGTGTTGTTGTGGGTTGCTTTGATGTGAGCAATCCCGCGTACGACACCCTTACGAATTTTCTTCTGCTTCTTCGCCATTGATTTCGCTCCTATCGACTCCACTTATGATCCCGAGCGTTTAACTGCGGGCTGGAACCTTGCGATGTGTTTGTATAAATCTGAAACTATCTGATACACAACCATTGAGTGACAACCTGCCACCAACAGTTGATTATCCCTTCACGCCCTTCTTGCCCGCAACGGTCTTCGCACGACCCTTACGAGTACGAGCATTACAGCGAGTACGCTGTCCACGCGTTGGAAGACCAGCACGATGACGAGCACCGCGGTAAGAACGAATCTCACGCAAGCGTTGGATGTTCTGCTGCACCTGACGACGAAGCCCACCCTCTACAAGGTAAGTACCATCAACGATGGTGTTGAGCGATGAAACTTCTGTTTCACTGAGCTCATTAGCCTTCATATCTGGATTGATCTTTGCTTCTGCAAGGATATCCGCAGCAAACTTGGGACCAATCCCATGGATGTACTGCAATGAATAGTAGATCTTCTTACGATCTGGAATGTCAACACCTGCGATACGGGGCATCGTTTGCTCCTGTCACCGGGATTCAACCCGGAAGTTCTATCAGACACGCACCAATCGGTACGCAGTTATGTACTCTTACCGTCGCTCAATAACTCAATTAGCCCTGGCGCTGCTTAAAGCGTGGGTTCTTTTTGTTGATTACAAAGACCTTGCCCTTACGGCGAACGATCTGGCAATCCTTTGAGCGGCGTTTTACGCTGGATGAAACCTTCATCACAACTCTCCTGCCGCTAAGCGGCTTTTTTGTGTCCATGCATGTCATCATGCACGGATCAACTCACATTTCGATTCCTCCGCAACCAATGGCTTTGGAGGGCGAGGATGATAGGCACCAACCTCTAAAAAATCTTCTCAAATCGGCTCTTGAAACTTCACAAGGGCCGGTTTATGTCTTCTTTTCAGGGCATTTTAGTTGCAAATGAATGCTTGCCCGTCCGAATCTCACTTTGAACCTTCAAAGCAGCTTATTGCTGATCATTCGAGTTCCCAAGGAATCCATCATAGTTCCGCATCAACAAGTTGGCTTCCACGCGTTGGAGGAAGTCCAATGCAACCGAGACCACAATCAATAACCCGGTCCCGCCAAGGAACTGAGAAACAGTAAAATCAATACCGAGCTTCGAACTCGCCACCATCGGCAGCACCGCGATCACCGCGAGGAACGCCGCACCCACATAGGTAATTCGTTCCATCACCGCTTCAAGGTATTCAGCCGTCCGCGGACCGGGTCGCAATCCGGGGATAAACGAACCGTGATCTCGAAGCTGGGTGCTCATCTCTTCAGGGTTAAACTGGACGGTGATCCAGAAGTAGCTAAAGAAGTAAACCATGCCCACATACAGAACCACATAGGGGAACTGCCCCATCTGGAAACTTCTACTAAGCCAACTGATGACATCAAAGTACATCCCAACATTGTTGCCGGTCGCTTGAGCCGAGTCGGTCAAGTACCCCAAGATCACCGATGGGAAAATCATCAATGAACTCGCAAAGATAATCGGCATAACACCACCGTGGTTGACACGCAATGGCAGATAGCTCTTCTGTCCGCCAAAGACACGCTTGCCACGAGAATGCTTGGCTTGCTGCACCGGTATTCGTCGTTGAGCAACAGTGAGCAAGACCGATCCTGCGACGACCATCACAAAGAGGCTCACTAGGATAATTAGTCCCATCCACCCCATCTTGTTGGGATCTCCAGGATCAAACCCAGAGATCAGGCTCCCGATCGCACCGGGCATCCCGGTCAGGATGCCGCCCATGATAATCAGTGATACACCATTGCCGATACCGAATCTATCGATTTGCTCGCCAAGCCACATCAAGAAGATGGTACCTGCGGTCAGTGTAGCGACGCCCATGATCCACCAAAGCGGATTGTTCGCCCATTGTGAATAGACAAGCCCAGAACTCGATATGTAGGAAAGCCAACCTACAGCCTGCACAATACAGAGACCAACAGTGACATATCGGGTCCATTCTTGGATTTTGGTTTGCCCTGCTGGGCCTTCGGATTTGAGTTTTTTGAGCTGAGGTGATACCGATCCAAAGAGCTGGAAGATAATCGACGCCGTGATATAAGGCATAATGCCCAGACCAAAGATCGTCGATTGCCCGAATGAACCACCCGAGAAGATCGCGACATACTGCATGACCTTGCCCGCGGCACCGCCGGTAGCTGCTTGGGCTTGGAAGAAATCAGTCAGCGCGCCCTGATCGACGCCGGGGACTGGAATCCAGAACCCGATGCGATACACCGCGAGCATCGCGAGTGTAAAGAGAATCTTGTTTCGGAGTTCTTCGATCCGAAATACATTGGCGATTGTTTTAAACAGCATCGCGTGATTGCTCCATTGGGTCTTACTTGATTGCCCTTGCCGTATACAAATCTGTGAGCTATATCCTACAACAGGCAGAACGGCTTATTCGAGAAACGCCGTGACCGATTTCTTATTCCTAGGGCTTTGAAGAACCCAAGTTTCAAGCGATCAGTCACGGCGTCTTGTTTCTAACGAGATCGTTGGGTGAACAACCTGATCATTTCTTCTTAAGAACCTCGCCCTTGGCGAATGCTTCGGCACGCTTGCGATGCCATTCCTGGTTCTTAAGCTTCTTGGTCTAGTTCTTCGGTGTGCGATCGTCCGAGTTACGATCGATACCACGCACGCGGTCGCGGCGAGTACCAGTTTCGTTGACTGAACCACCAGCATCAATAATCATCTTACGAGCCGAGTCGGTGACGCGGTTTGTATTAACGATGAGCTTCACATTGAGCTTATCATGACCATCTTCAAGATCGCCGAGGATCTTGAGGTTGCGGGAGGTGTCGCGGACGAGACCAGCCTTGATCAGTGTTTCGTGGTTGACTTCTCCACCATTCTTGAAGTCAGCATGGGCGGTAATCGCACCAAGGTTGACTGACCAGAAGTGTGTCTTGAAGTTCGCATTGGTGAAACCAAACTTCGGCATACGCCGGAAGAATGGCATCTGGCCGCCTTCGAACTGGTACATCTTGGAGTGACCAGATCGT
>JAESSR010000239.1 GCA_016764015.1 Phycisphaerales bacterium | reverse complement strand
TGCTTCAACGGGTAGTCTCTCTTGATCTTCGCCATCGGAGATAATTAGAATATCACGGAAGTTCTGGGAATCATTGTCGAGCGGCTCGGCAAAGACCAAGTCCATCGTCCTGCGGATCGCATCGCCGATATTGGTCCCGCCGACAAGAACAGACTCGGGAGCGAGTTCTTCGAGGGCGAGCTTGAAGAACAACCGATCGGTGGTCAATGGCGAGAGAACGGTTGAGGAGCCTGCGAATGCGACAAGCCCGACACGGTCATTGCCGAGATTGTCAACAAGGTCATTGATCCAGAGCTTTGATTTTTCGAGCCGATTGGGCGCTACATCTTCGGCCAGCATCGAGCGAGAAACATCGACCATAAAGACCACATCGCGTCCACGAGCCTCGACTTCGATCTCCCGCGGATCAGACTGAGGCTGAGCGATCGCGATCGTGATCGAGAGTGTGGCAACCATCGCCACAACAGCATGTACCCATGTATTCCATCGGCGTGGTCGTCCGAAAGTCGAATCAATCATTGCTTCATCTACGACGAGCCGTTGATTCGACGAACTCCGATGTGCAAAGAACACAATAGCGATCGCAACGATCGGAGCCGCCCACCCGAGCATGAGCCATTGCGGATTGGCCAAACGCCACTGGTGCCCGAACAACTCGGTGTCCTGCATCGCTGCGAGGGTGAGTGAGAAATCAATCATATCACCCCCCGATAGAGCATCGCTTTGAGCAACAGTGTGCCGATGTACGCACCAAATCCAATCATCGCGAATGGTAGATAGAGCTCTCGATAGGAAGTGGACTCAGAAATTTCAATAGTTGAGCGTTCGAGCTCATCAATCTGTGCATACACACCCCGCAGGTCGCTCAGCGAATCAACACTCCAGAACTGCCCGTCGGCATCCTCGACCACTCGTTGCATCTCGCCGTTGGATTGCATCTGACGCTGGCGTCCAAAGAGAAACTGGTTGATGTTATTCATTGGTTTACCTTTAACCGAAATGACATAGAGTTTGATTCCCCATTCCTTCGCCAGTTCCGCGGCTTCTTTGGGTGAATAAGTCCCCGTGCGGTTGTCCCCATCGGTGAGTAAAATAACAGCCTTGCTCTTGAGCGTAAACTCAGGCTCGTTCATTTCTTTGCGCATCGAATCTTCAGATGCTTTGAGTCGAGCGATCGCGAGCATCAACGCATCGCCGATTGCGGTGCTGCGTTCTTGCTCTTTTCGAGGCGTTTGAATGGTGCGGATCGCTTCGACGAGCGATTCATGAGATTGTGTGAGGGGCATCAAGGTATCGGCAAAGCTACCGAACACGATCAGCCCGAGTAAATCGCCCTCGCGCCCGCTGAGTTCATCGCCGTCGCCGACAACAAACTCTTCGAGGACGACTTTCACGGCTTCGAGCCGACTCATCTCGTCGCCGTTGAAAACCACAACATCGTCCATCGAGCCAGAGCGATCGACCACGAGTTCAAGGGCAATCGCGTCGCGTTTGGTCTTGGTGTGATCGAGTATCTCTTGCGGGCGAGCGATGGCGATAATGAGCATCGCGATAGAGATAGATATGATGAATCCGGGTAACCAAGCGGTGAGTGTCCGCATTGATCCGCCCGCTGCTGCGATCCGCGACGGAACGGACGAAGCCATCCCCCGTCTGCGAGCATGCACCATGACCTGCACAATCCATATCAATGGAATGAAAGCACCAAGAATCAGCACCCACGGATAGGCAAACTCCCAGTTCATGAAGGCTCCGATCTGTTGATACCCAGAAGTTCAAGCGTGTGGCGAGCGAGGGTCTGGGGATCGAACGATGCTTGGGCATCTGGCGAAAACCGTGCTCGTTCGCATTGTTCAATAAGTGTTCGGATTTCACTGGTCTGTTGCAGCTGACGGTCGAGCCGACTGAATGCACGGTGCAATATGCGGAAGGCTTCGGCTCGTTCACCGGCTTGCTCGTTTGCTACTCGCTGAAGCTGTGAATACACGGAGGCAGTGCGAGATGTTGGAGTCTTTCGGGTGAGCCTCAAGATGATGATGACCAAAGCGAGCACAATGATCGCAACGACCCAGAGGTATCGCGTGTTGGGTGTTGGCTCAGCGGCTTGCGTTGCTCGCGGGTCAAGGAATCCATCAGCCGGGTCAAGCGATCCTGCGTCATTGAGATCAAGAACAGAAACCACCTGGATGTTCATTGGGACAGCGTCGAGTTGGTAGCTCTGGGCACCTAGCGTCGGCGTGATCTCGACACTTATTGGCGGGATTTTGTACTCGCCTGGAAGAAACGGCTCAATAGTAAATGCACTGGTGCTCGCAAATCCAGCTTGTGTGCGTTCGACCGGATCGCGATGCGTATCAACCAGTGTCCACCCTGCACTATTCCAATCGGGCTCAACCAGCGAAACCGTTGCGGGGGAGGCCCATTGAATTTCCACTTGAAGAACGATGCGATCAGCGGTGGAAATGGAATCTTCATCAACATGCGTGCGGATGGTCACACCCGTTGTAGGGTCAGATATTCCGGTATCAAGACCAATAGTCTCAGGTGTTGGCGAATCATTGGCGCACCCAACCATGAGCACCATCAATAGTGACACAAACACAATCGAACTGATCCATTGACCTCGGCTCATCGCTTACGCATCTCCCGTTGGTGGAAGTATTGAACCAGATCATCGACATAGTTGCGAGCGGTAGAGAGTTGAATCCGATCAACACGGGCCTTGCGAAAAGTATCGGTAATGATTTGCTCTTCACGGAGCGCCTGGTTGTGGTATCGCTCGCGTACCCGGCGAGAGCTGGTGTCAACCGTGAACCGCTTGCCGGTGATCGGATCGTGCATGCGGATCAACCCGGCTTTGGGGAGTTCAAACTCGAGCGGGTCGGTGAGTTGAATGGCAACGACTTCATGCTTCTGAGCCAGCATACGCAACGGTTTCGCCCAATCGGGCTCACTTTGATTGTTGAGTCCCGACAGGAAGTCTGACATCACAAACAAAATCGCACGCCGACGATGTGTGCGTCCAAGCTCACTGAGCGCGTCGCTGAGATTGAACTGCGATTGCCCGGGCTGAGCATCAATCAACTCGCGGATTATCCGCCGGGCATGCTTCTTTCCCTTAGATGGTCGTAGATGGAACGATTCAGAATCTCTCAGGTGCTCAGAGCCATAGACCTGGAGCCCTACACGATCGTTATTCCGACCCGCAGCAAGCGTGAGCACCGCCCCAACCTCGCAGGCAAGCCGATGCTTCGATCGCTGAATTGATCCAAAGGCAGTCGATTGCGAACAATCGACCGACAGGATAACGGTGAGCTGGCGCTCTTCGGTAAGCCGTTTGATATGAGGCAGGCCGGTGCGGGCTGTCACATTCCAATCGATCGTGCGGACCTCATCGCCCGGCTGATATTCACGAACCTCGGCGAACTCGATACCTTGTCCTTTAAATGCAGAGTGATACTGCCCGCCAAAGAGATCATCGACGCGACGACGCGCCCGGATTTCTAGGCGTCGGACTTCCCGCATGAGCTCTTCGGTCAACATTTTTATGGCACCGCGATCCGTGCAAATATTTCGTTCACAATGTCCTCGCTGCTCACGCCTTCCGCTTCGGCTTCGTAGCTGATCAGCACACGATGGCGGAGCACATCCATCCCGATCGCTTTGATATCCGATGGGGTCACAAAGGATCGTCCTTCAAGGAACGCATTCGCCCGAGCTGCCCGTGCCAACGACAACGAAGCCCGCGGCGAAGCGCCAAACTCGATCAACCGAGGCAGGTCGAGCTTCCAACCAACCGCATACTGCGTCGGCTCACGCGTCGCATGAACCAACGACACGATGTATTCCTTGATTTTGTCATCGACATAGATCCGGTTGACCATCGCGCGGGCGTTGCCAATTTCTTCAAGCGAGATCACCGGGGAGATCGGCTTCAGGTATTCGGTAGACATCATCCGATCGATAATGATCCGTTCATCTTCCTTTGTTGGATACCCAACACTGAGCTTGAGCATAAACCGATCGATCTGGGCTTCGGGCAGCGGGTAGGTGCCTTCTTGCTCGATGGGGTTCTGTGTCGCGAGTACCGAGAATGGATCGCCGACGCTGTAAGTTGTGTCGCCGATGGTCGCCGATCGTTCCTGCATCGCTTCGAGCAGTGCCGCTTGTACCTTTGCAGGGGCGCGGTTGATTTCGTCAGCCAGCACAATATTGGCAAAAATCGGCCCCTTGCGGGGTGCAAAGGTGCCCTCCTTGGGGTTGTAGATCAGTGTTCCAATCACATCCGCTGGCAGCAGATCGGGGGTGAACTGGATGCGTGAGAACTTGGCTTTGCATGCTTGGGCGAGTGTCGTCACGGTGAGGGTCTTGGCCAATCCGGGCACGCCTTCGAGGAGCACATGCCCGCCGGTGAGCATGCCGATGACCAATGCGCGGACCATGTGCTCTTGTCCGACGACGACAGTTCCCACAGCCTGGATCAGATCCATGATCGGCCCGGATTGTTCGACGATCATTTCGTCGGTTGGCTGCGAATTTGGTTGCGAGGGTATTTGAGTGTGTGGGGTCATGGAATCCTTCCCGGCTTTGATTGGGTCATCTGATGAATCATATTGGGCGAGACGCAGTGGCATTGTGTGAACAGAGATGATTCAGATCGGCGATACTGTCACTATATATTGATTTTCTGGGCTGAATGGTTGCGGCAATTTGTTAAAATACGCCAAGTAAAAATGCCCTCACGATCGCCAAGTGTTTTAGCGTTCTCAAGGGCAGTTATTGACAAAGTTCAGGAGTGTTTTAGTTTGCTTCTGGTGCTGGCGGAGGCGGTGGGGGCGTTCCGCCTGGATTGATGTCAATCTCGCCGTTGCGTTCTTCGTATTGACGAACAGCTTGTCCGAGCGACATCGCCAATCGTTTGGCGCCAGCCCAGTTCATGATGACCCGTGAGCCAACATTGAACACAACAACGGGAGCCTGTCCGGGCATCTGCATCGGGATATTCATCCCAAAGTCCATCACCAGCTCATCTTGGGTATTCGATGTGCGGATGGTGTTCGCATAAGTGCTCGTCATTTTGGATTCGTCGATCCGGAGCTGGATTTGCTGCTGCTGGGGTTGTTGTTCGTCTGCCATGGTCAACCATCCTTGTTTGGTGTATTTCGTGGGTAACAAATGCCGGGGGGGGGACTTGAACCCCCACTCTGTTTCCAGAAGTGGATTTTGAATCCACCGCGTCTACCGATTCCGCCACCTCGGCGAGGTGTATTTCTGTGATGGCAGGTGCCATAACCAGACGGGATCATAGCCCAACAAGGTCTCACTTCAACCATTCTGACAGTTCTCACGCAGTGGAATGTCGCAATCTACATTTTCACGAATAAGGCATGAGATTCGACCGATGCCTACACTTCCTGTCCTGTCGGCGTTCGGCGGGGTCGATCCGGGACTCAGGCGCACGATGGCGGATCGACAGCAGTCCTGTGCGCGACATGAACCCAAAGGAATATCATGTCAGACACCATCAGTAATACCGTAAAAATCGAAGATGTTGGCCCTTGTCGCAAGAGAATCACGATCGATATCCCCGCCGAAGTGGTCGATAGCCAAATCGAATCGGCACTCGCTTCCGTGTCTCACGAAGCCAACATTCCCGGATTCCGCAAAGGACACGCCCCGCGTCGTCTGGTCGAGAAAAAGTTTGGCGCATACCTCAAAGAAGAAACCAAATCACGCCTCATCTCATCGGCATACCAAGAAGCAATCAGCGAGAACGATCTCAAGGTGCTCTCCCAGCCACCAGCCGAAGCGATGGAAGGCATCGAGATCGAAACCGGCAAGCCTGTCCACTTCGAAGTCGAAGTCGAAGTCATGCCTGAGTTTGAACTCCCAGAACTCAAAGGCATCAAGGTCTTCAAGCCTGATTCAACATTGCCAGACGGCATGGTTGCGGAAGAAATCAACAAGATCGCCATCAATGAAGGCTCACTCGATGAGCGTGAAGATTCAGCAAAGGGTGACTACCTCACCGGCAACGCTGTGATGACCGACGCCGAAGGAACAGAGCACTACAACATCGAAGGCGCTGTTGTCCAGATTCCTCAAGACGGAAAAGAAGGGATGATCCTTGGCGTGATTGTTCCTGACTTTTCAAAGCAGGTCGGCACTCCAAAGGACGGCGATAAGCTCACCATCAAGCTCACCGGCCCAGAAAACCACGAGGTCGAAGCACTGCGTGGGAAAGACCTCACCATCGCGTACGAAGTCGTCAAGGTCTATCGCATTGTTCCAGCGGTGATGAGTGATCTCGTCGCCAAGTACGGGTTCAATGATGAAGAGCAACTCAACGAAATGGTGAGTGCACAGCTTACCCAGCGTGCTGAAGTACAACAGCAAGCGGTGATGCGTCAGCAGATCACCAAGTTCCTTGCTGATGAAATCAGCTTTGAACTCCCAGAAGGGCTCACCGCCCAGCAGGCGGCGAGAAATCTCGAACGCCGACGCATGGAAATGATGTACCGCGGCGTTGATCCAACCGAGATCGAGCAGCACATGGCCGAGCTCCGCAGCGCATCATCAGAGAGTGCCGCGAGCGAACTCAAGAAGTTCTTTATCCTCAACAAAGTTTCCGAATCAATGGAAGTCACCGTTGAAGAGCCAGAAGTCAACGCCCAGCTTGTTCAACTCGCCATGCAGCAAGGCAAGCGTCCAGAGCAGGTTCGTGACGAGCTGATCAAGTCCGGGCAAGCCCAGACATTGCTCCAGCAGATACGCGAGCACAAAACGGTTGACCTGATCTTGGCCGATGCCGAAGTCGAAGAGATCAGTGCTGAAGAGTTCAACAAGAAAATGGAAGCTGAATAATCAGCTACTAGTCAATCGCATTCACGACAAAGCCCAGAGTTATCTCTGGGCTTTTTTCTGTTACAATTTTGGATATGAGGCTCATCCGTGCCCAGATTGATTAAGTGACATCTTCATCGTCGTCAAAGTTAAAGTCGCTCGCGTCGAATGCGAGCGTAGTCTCGCCAGCTTTGTAAGGATGATTGATTGTCCCGCAGTCCAAGCAAGCAATGCCGTGTGTTCCAGCGGGGAGCTTGGTGATGTCTTGGCCGCACCCTGCGCAGGTGAGCACATTAAGGCGAGATGTCATCGTGTTGACCATTGTCACCGCGATGGCAATCGCAGCACCGACCGCCGGGAGCACCCCGACAGAGAGCATGCCGACCACGCCAAAGACCAAAATGATGAGTGCGACCACAATCGCAAATACCCGAAGCCGAAGTTTAAGCATCCATTGCATGTTGAATAAAACTCCAGTGATTTCAGTGCATCTTCGAGGCATTTGGGCAGATCCATCCGCCGGGCGAGTATATACAGATTGTCGGCGATATTGGGAAAAATCAGTGAGGAATCAATCAAAGCGGGCGGTACAGATCGATGATTTTACGCAAGTTGTCAGGGTCTCTCAGATGGTTAATCTGAATCTCGATCCCGTCCTGCCCAGACGACGAAATCCCGATCTCGCCGACCTGCATTACCCGCTGGAGGAAGGATTGGGTGATTTGAATATTGCGGATATTGTCGTGAACCACCTCAGACGAGGACTTCGAGAGTATCCCGTGGTGCATAATCGTTCGTTTGGTCGTGATCTCGAGTGATGCCCCAAGCCGATCGACCCACCACCAACAGATCAATGCAATCCCACCCAAAGCCATCGGGACGAACAGGATAAACCAGAAAATAGATTTATCCGTCACAGGAACCCAGATTGATCCGATCAACCCCACCAGAATCACACAGACCACCATGAGAAACCGGATCGCCCGCGAACGGAACCAGCATCGCCGAACAATCTGGACCCGGACCTCAGGCCCAAAGTCAGGCGGGAATCCTGCCTGTTCAGCACGATCGGTTTCCTTTGAATCGACAGGAGCGACAGGGGTGACCTGATCTGTTGAGTTTGAGTCCGCTGCGGGTACCCGATTGATATCCCCGCACCCCAAGCACTCGTGCTTGGTACCCGCGAGATCATCCTCGACCTCGATCTCCATATCGCATTTGTCACAGTTAAATCGAATCATCCCGATCCCCTTTGGCAGTTGTCAGATGTATTATACGGGAACTGTCTGCGTCATTTGCACGGGGCATCGAATAAAAAAAAGCCGCACCGTTTCAGGTGCAGCTTGATGAGTCAGATTATTGGTCGTATCAGTCTTATCAGTCGTTCCAGTTGCGGAGCGCAGGGCCAATATACGCGACCCGTGGACGGATCAGGCGGTTATTGGCGTGCTGTTCCATGATGTGAGCTGCCCAGCCGGTGATGCGTGAAGCCACGAAGATCGGGGTGTACTGCGGGACTGGAATCCCCATTGTGAAGTAAGTCATGCCGCACGGGAAATCGACATTTGGATAAATCTTCTTCTCGTCTTCCATGATCTTCTGGACCATCTCGCCGAGCTCGAAGAGCTTCTTAAAATCTTCGCCGCGTGCCTCGGCGGCCTTGCGTCCGAGACCATGAAGAATCGGAGCGCGATGATCGCCGTTCTTGTAGACACGGTGTCCAAAGCCCATCAGCTTACGCTTATCAGCAAACGCCTGGTGCATCCAGGCGGTCACCTTGTCAAGATCGTTGTCCGAACCGATGTCGCTGCGGATATCAGCGAGCATTTCCATCGCTGCTTCGTTGGCTCCACCATGCAGCTTGCCCTTGAGCGCTGCGATTGCCCCGATGACCGCACCATGGAGATCACCCAGTGTGCCTGAGATCACGCGTGAGGTGAAGGTTGAAGCGTTGTAGTCATGCTCAGCATAGAGCACGAGCGACACATCCATCACCTTCTCGGCTTCTGGAGTTGGTTCGCTGCCTGTCATCATGTAGAGCAGGTTGGCCGAGTGCGCAAGATTCGCGTTTGGTGCGATGAAGTCTTTGCCTTCGATGGAGTTCTGCATGTGCCCGATGACGGTCGGGATCTGAGCCAACAACCGCTTGGACTTGCGAAGATTCGCATCAGCCGCGTTGTCCTGGCAATCTGCGTCGAGATGCGACAAGATCGAAACCGCGGTCCGCAAGATATCCATAGGGACGGCGTACTCATTGTTCACTAGGTTGCCTGAGGTCTTGAGGAACTCAACAACCGCACTTGGCAGCTCGCGTTGAGCGATCAACTCAGTCTTGAATGCACCAAGCTCATCAGCCGAGGGCTTGTGCCCGACGAGGAGCAAGAATGCGACTTCTTCGAATGATGCGTTTGCTGCGAGATCCGCGATTTCGTACCCGCGATAAACGAGCGAGGTTTGCTCGACATTACATATCTCGGTTTCGCCAGCAATGACGCCTTCGAGCCCTTTGGCGTGGGTTGCAGTGGTCATGGTTTCATATCCTTTATGATTTCATCCGCTGAGTCTCTCAGCGGTAGTGGGGTATTTCAGAAACGCCGGATTCTAGGCGTTCAAAGCCAAAAAAGAGCATATCAATCGCGAGCAGGCACCGGATACGACACCGGGGAACGATATCCATCCTTGTCATACGCCCGAACCCCAAAGAGCCAGTTGTCCTTCGATAAAGGCACGGTTCCTTCGGTTGCTTTGCCGATATCCTTGCTGTGCTCCCAGTTCCACGATGTGGATTCACGCCAAACGATCTCATAGCCTGCGACATCAGCTTCCGGCGATGCATCCCATCGCAAAGTTGTGTCATTGGTCAGCTCAGCAATCATCACGCGAGCATTGCCCGGCGAAGAAGGTGCATTGGTCAGGTGAACAAGCACCGCAGCATTGAGCCGAGTGACATCAGCAAGATATGCAGCATCGACATACTCCGCGAGATCACCAAACTGAACACCATCTTCAACACGAATATCCTGATGCTGATGGTCGTAGTTTTCGTACATTTCACAGAACCGGATCGCAGCGAATCCAAGCTCGTTGAATGGCGTATGGTCGCCGCCACGCAAGAAACGGTCTGGACGGAAGATCAGCTTGGGCTGAACGGTTGTCCGGTTGAACTTGGCCACATCGGCAATGTATCGTGCAAGCTGGCGTGAGGTCGAGTCGGATTCGGTGCCATAGAGTCGAAGCCTGCGGGCTGCGTTTCCGATTTTATCATCATCAATTGCCAACATCGAAGCCGGTAATCCCTCCGAGAACACACGGATGACCTTGCTCCCGTCTTGCCCTTCGATCACGCCGGCTGGATCACCAATCGTGTCATTGTTGAGCACGCCTCGAATATCCTTGCCATCAGCAATCGCTTGCTGGGCATGGAGCCGAGCCCCGAAGAGCCCTTGTTCTTCGCCGCTGGTCGCCATCAGTATGATCGTTGATTCGAGTTTTTCTTTGGAAAGCACCCTCGCGAGTTCGATTAAGGCTGCCACGCCCGAACCATCGTCGTTGGCGCCGGGCGCATCACCGCTGGAATCGTTGGCCTCGCTTGCGCGTGAATCGAGATGTGCGAGCACATAGTACAACCGATTTCTTGATTCGGGTGACACACCCGGAATCTCACAAATCACATTGACGACTTCGACCGGCTCGGTAATCCTTCGCCCGTCTGGCTCGACGGTGTGTGGATCAAAGTACACCCTTGGTGCTGCATCGCTGTCTTTGCCATGTCCTTCAATGTTGGCCTCAAACTGTGATTTCGCCCAACGCCTGGCTGCCCCGATTCCTCGGGTATCTGAATCAGTATCAGAGAGCGTATGACGCGTGCCAAATCCAACAAGTGTATCAATCGTTTTCTGAATTTCATCCGGATTCACCGCATGAATAACTCGCTCTGGAACTTCCATGAGCACCCTTTCAATCAGTGGGACCATCTTCGGGCTCATGCCCAGATCAAGTGATTTTTGTATCGCTACGCTGTTGATTAGCCCGTATTCGTCGATTATGTACAACGAGTAAACCGCGGCTGCTCGTGAACCAGATCCGCAGTGGAACAATACATCGCCGTTGGTGGTATCAAGCGTATCTTTGAGCATGTCACGCATCGGATATCCGAAAGTTTGACTGCTTGTTGGGATAAGAACATACTCCATACCAAGCGATTCAACAAATGCTTGCTCATCGAAGTCAAGTTTGTCCATCTCGCCCACGGTTCGGGCGTTGATGACAACCCGTCCGCCGGATTCGGAGAATGCGATGATCTCCTCTTTGGTCGGTTGTCCAAAGAATGTCAATCGACCAGACACCCGATCCTCATCACGGATATCACTCCATTCCACAGTTTCAGATTCTGGTTCAACAGATGCCGGCACCGGTGCTGGTTTTTCGAGAGTCTTGCGGATCAGAGGCACCATGCCTCGGCTCATCCCCAATGACTTCGCTTCTTTTATCGCTTCGTCTACGCTCAGCCCGCCTTGCTCTACACGAGAGAGTGCATAAATCCCAGCAGCCCTTGAGCCAGATAGGCAGTGGAACATGACTGGACCAACAGTTTCAGCCATTGCCTTTGTGAACTTATCACGCAATCCATACCCAAAGGTCGCATCGCTTGTAGGGATGTGTACATAACTTAGACCGAGGGATTCGACGAATGCCTGCTCATCGTAGCCGAGCTTGTTCATTTCTTCATGAGTCCGAGCATTGATGACAACTTGCCCACCTGCAAGAGCAAATGCTTCAATCTCTGATTTACGAGGTTGCCCATAGAATGTAAGTCGCCCAGCTTTGCTTTTTTTCGCGCTCAGTTCGCTCCAATCGGGTTCGACTGATACATGCAATGCAGCAGAGGGCAAGAAAGCTGCATGGGCTTGCGTTTGTACAGAGCCCAGAGCGCCAAGGCACAGCAGCAGTGACATGGCAGAGACCGCAGACACAGTGCGACGCTTGAGGAGTCGTTCTTGTGGAGTATTCATGCCTTGATTGTATCGGAGTATCATATGAAACACACGCATCCATGACTATGATCTTGCTATGAGCATGAATCAACACCCAGGAACGCGTCTTCGGACGCAAATGGATCAATCAGTTGTTGCTGCCCCCGGCGCTTTCAACGCATTAGTCGCCAAGGCAGTCGCCCAGTGCGGGTTCGATGCATGCTATGTTTCAGGCGGGGCAACCTCGGTCGCTGCGGGCGTGCCCGATGTTGGTATCCTGACTTTGGATCACTTCACCCAAGTTGTACGAGATGTCTGTTCTGGTTCGGGCTTACCTGTGATTGCCGATGCTGACACCGGGTTCGGCGAAGAGGAGATGGTCCGAAGGACTGTCCTTGAGTATAACCATGCTGGAGCGGCGGGCTTGCATCTTGAAGACCAAGTCTTCCCCAAACGCTGCGGGCACCTCGATGGCAAAACGCTTGTTTCAGTTGAGCAAGCAGTATCGAAAATCCAATGGGCGGCCAAAGCATCGCAAGATTGCTCCGACGGCCAGTTCATTATCTGCGCCCGCACCGACGCCAAAGGCGTCGAGGGATTCGACGCTGCGATCGACCGTGCCAAAGCCTATGTCGCTGCTGGCGCGACCATGATCTTCCCCGAAGGGCTCACGAGTGTCCAAGAGTTCAAGGACTTCGCCGACGCGATGAACGAACTCGGCGATGATCGCCCGTACCTACTGGCCAACATGACCGAGTTCGGCAAAACCCCGATGATCAAACTCGATTCGTTTGGGGATATGGGGTATTCGATCGTGATCTACCCGGTCTCGACCCTTCGCATTGCAATGAGCGCCGTCACACGAGCGCTCCACGATCTCAAGGCCACTGGCACCCTTGAAGGGCAGCTCGACAACATGCAAACACGCAAAGAACTCTATGAGTTGATTGATTACACGCCAGGGACAGCCTGGGAAATGTAAACGGAGAAACGCATGCCACGCACAAAGCATCGGTACACACTCGAAAACGATTCAACCATGATCGAAGATGTCGGCGTGGTCATCAAACTCCTCACGGATGATCTCGAAGGCGATGAGCATCAACGCTTCATCATCAATCTCAACTGTGATCAAACTATCCTGATGATCCACAATATTGATCTTGTTGATCGCATCCCGATCCACGAGGGTGATCTCATCGAGTTCTGCGGCGAGTACGAATACAACGATCGTGGCGGTCTCGTCCACTGGACACACCGCGACCCGATTGGGAATCACAAAGCCGGGTGGATCAAGCACGCGGGCAAGTTGTACCACTAAAAAGTTCTTTGGTAGAACGGGCTTCCAGCCCGTTTCTTTTCCCCGCATCAATTCTTAAGAAAAAGGGCTGGAAGCCCGTTCTACCTGAAAAAGTTAAACACTTCGATAGTTTTTACTCAAAGCCGTCGCGGGTCTGAATCTCGAAATCATTCATCGACGCGATTTCTTCAACAGTTTTATCCATCATCCCATCGAAGCGTGCCACGATCGGTTCTGGATTCTCAAACGCCAGCTTGCCCATGATATTGAACTTGTGCGCCAAGATGCCCTTCAAATCCGCCTCGGTATTGCGGGCGTGCCCAGCCGGGTACATCACCATCCCCGAGTCGAACTCGGTGCCGTCGGTGTCTTCGATGATCAGCGAGGTTGGAATGCCATCTGGGTAGCGTTTGTCGTAATCTTCGCCGCCATGGAAGAACTCGATTTTTTCCATCAACGAGCGCGTGCGTTCGTTCTTGATCGCATTGGCATCGAAGTCGTAGGGCTCGAGCATGAGCGTCTTCCAGTCCGAGGTCTGCTGGCTTAGGGCCTTGCGGAGCAGGGTTGCAACGATGTAGACCATCGAGTGATCCGCGCTTTGGCGGGTCGTCGGATTCCGCTTGGCCGGATCGCCAATAATCCCAAATGCGGGCTCGTATGCGGTGATTTTGATCGTTTTGATCTTCGAGCCCGATTCATCATCGAGCAGGTGCGGCGCCTTCTTCAAGAGATCAAGCAACGCCTGCAATGCACCCGCGCTCTGGTGCTCATAGAGCCCGAGCTTGAAGTGCATGCCCATGACCGCAAAGTCTGATCCTGCCCGTCCGAGCACCAGATCAAACGGCGAAGCATCGGCCTGCTTGGTATTCGCATCATCCGTTCCGACAGCTTCGAACATCTGCCCGGGCCCTTCAAAGATGCGGAAGATGGATTCGGGATTGCGGAAAATATCTCGTGGGCCCATGAACCCGTTCATTGATCTACGGACTGACATGATTGCCACTTCGGTCGAGATCGCAGCACTCGCACCCTTTGAATCCGAAAGCTGCTTGCCAGCACGGATCGCACGAAAAGGGATGTAGTGAGCCACAACCATTCCGATGGCGGATTCGATTTGTTCAGCAGTCGCGCCGAG
>JAESSR010000238.1 GCA_016764015.1 Phycisphaerales bacterium | reverse complement strand
GGTGATGAATACAAAGTCGCGTTGTATGATGCTCGGTTTGCCAAGCCTGTTGACGAGCGACTCATCGGCGAGTTGCTCCGGTTAGATATCCCAATTTTGACACTCGAAGATCATTCCGTTATTGGTGGCTTTGGCACCGCGGTGCTTGAATCCGCCCAGACTCTCGGGCTTGATTGCTCGAAGATTGTCCGCCATGGGATTCCTGACCATTGGATCACTCAAGACTCCAGATCAAATCAACTCGCCGAGGTCGGGCTTGATGGCGAGGGGATTGCTCGGATGATCCGTCATGCGTATTCGCCAGCGAAACACGAACGATTTGTTGCCCAAGCTCAATCAAGTGTTGAAGCGAAGACTTTCCAGACCAAATCAGAAGATGCACAACTTGGTGTCTAATTACAGGTACACTTGAATATGCCACGCGCCGTTGTCTTGATTGCGAATCATCAAAAGCCCAATGCGATCGCTGTACTCGATGAGGTGCGGTCATTGATCCATGCTCATGGGATGCTTGTCGCCGAGCTTGAATCGCAAGAGGAAGATGGGCTCCCGCCTGCTGATGATGTCGATTTGGTGATCGCTCTTGGCGGCGACGGGACTATTCTTTCTGCAGCTCATAAGTGCCTGACCCTTCGTGCCCCGCTCCTTGGAGTGAATACTGGCAAGGTTGGTTTCATGGCTGGATTTGAGCTCGATGCATTTCGCGCGAGTGCTGAATCACTGCTCGGTGATGCCCCACTTCAAACCCATCCGGTGACGCCGCTGCATGGGGTGGTGAAGTCTGCAACGGGTACACATCGACATGCGGCGTTTGCGCTCAATGAGTTTGTTGTCAGCGCTGGGCCACCGTTCCGGATGATCACGCTTGATATCTCGGTCGATGGACACCCTGGCCCGACGGTCTCGGGCGATGGCTTGATTGTGTCTACGCCTTTGGGCTCGACCGCGTACAATGTCTCAGCCGGGGGACCGATTGTTGCCCCTGGGGTCAACGCGATGATCGTGACTCCGATCGCTGCCCATTCGCTCAGTTTCCGACCGATTGTCATCCGATCAGACTCCGATGTTTGCATCCGCATTCGTTCGGTCAATGCGATCGAATCGACCGGCACCACGCTGATCATTGACGGACAGCAGAGCCATCGACTCGATGAAGGTGACATCCTCCGAGTCACCGCAGCAAAAGAACAAGTCCTGTTCGTGCTTGATCCGACAGTGAGTTATTGGCAGACGCTGTTGGGCAAAATGCACTGGGCGAGCGAACCCAACGCAGCGGGAATAAAAAAACGGCTCTAAGTGATCTCCAGTGTGTATTCCTTACGAATATCGAGGATAGATCACCATGAACGCTCAATCACATCCCGCTGACACTCATGAACTTCATTGCCTCGAGGTTTGGGGTGGATCAAGCCATGCCGATCATACGGCATCGGTCCCGGGTCTCGACATTAGTGTCTGCGCTCGTCCGGTAGGGCAGAGTGCCGCCGGCGGCGATCTGTACCTGATTTCTTCGTGTTCGAGCGGGTGGATATCTCGGATGCTCCTCGCCGATGTCGCGGGGCATGGGGATGGGGTGAGTGATCTCTCCGCAAAGTTGCGTAAAGCAATGCACAAATCGATCAATGTCGTCGATCAATCCAAGCTTGCTCGGCTTCTCAATGAAGCATTTTCTGATATCAGTGGCGGATCAAAGTTTGCCACCGCTCTACTGATGACCTATTTCGCACCCGCCGGACATCTCATCATCGTCAACGCCGGGCACCCGCCGCCGTTATTATGTCGAGATGGATCCCACCAATGGACACCGATCGATCTGGATACACAGGGCGTACTCAAGCAGCCATCGCGTGAGTTGCGAGTGGGAATCAAGAACCTGCCATTGGGCGTTATTGATTCGACCGAGTATGAACAGTTCGCGATCAAGATCCACGATGGGGATCGAGTTTGTGCTTACACAGATGGATTTATTGAAGCACAAGCACCTGATGGGCGGTTGCTTGGTGTCGAAGGATTTGCTGACATCCTTTCAGAACTCTTAGAGTCTGAGCTGGATATCAATCAAGGCGATTTTTCATCGCAAGCACTCGATGCCATCGAAGCACGCGGATTCGCGCTCGCTGACGATGACCACACCATGCTCACTTTCGTGCACAATGGACAGGGAACACCAAAGGCGAACCTCTCAACAATCACCAACATGATCAAGAATAGCTTTGGATTCGGGCACATTGATAGTGTGGTGTGAGTTTACAAACCTGTGATTCAGATCGCCAGCATCTATAGTCCAATCATCAGAGCACAAAGAGCTGCTCTGGATTAACGAGCGCGATGATGGTATCGCCCGGCTCAGGTTCTACAGGCTTATCGATAGTTGAGATTGACATCGTGCCGCCGGATGTAATTGTAAACAACGGTATCGCAGCCGAGCCATAGAGCGTGTGGTAATCATCGTATGTGAACTCATCTGAAATGGTGGTTGCCTTGACGACCCATCCATTGTGAATACGAGATTCAAGCCCCGCGAAATCAGCCTCCGGGTGAAAGAGCGTGCGCCAACGATCACTCGAATGTTCCTCAGTACCTTTTTTAACTTTCCGAATCGGCAACTTGTAGAGCTTTGATGATTCAAAGAATCCCTTGAATCGTTGGAGCGCAAGCGTGTTCACTTCATCGTTGGGTGTTGTGGCAAAGACACTCCCGATCCCACGAAGGTCCAACTGCCCGATATCGGTGATTGTCAGAATGTTGTCTTGCAGCGCAGGGAGATGTGCCATGCGTGCATCGCGTGTATTCTGACGGTTGGTATCGATAAGTAGCACTTTGATATCTCGGCTCACGAGCACCCGTGCGATTGAGCGAACCCAGGTAGACGCCCCGATGAAAACGACACCTTGCGGGTTGTTATCTGCGACGCCGAGGAGTTTGGCGGCCCACGGGGTTGTAAGCCCATAGAACGCAACGGTGCCGATGATCACCGAGAATGTGATAGGGACGAGTGACTCTGCACCGGGTATGCCTTCGCTTTCGAGCCCGAGTGAGAAGATTGCAGCAGCGGCGGCTGCCACAATTCCACGCGGTGCCATCCAGGCGATAAACATCCGCTCACGCCATGTTAATCCAGCACCCACCGTCGCCAAGAATACAGCGGTCGGGCGAGCAATAAAAATTAGAATGAAAAGAAAAGCGAAGACAGCGCTCCAACTGAGAGATGTCAGTTGCTGCATTTGGAGACGAGCCGCGAGCACGATGAACAACACCGCGATAAGGAGCACCCGCAAGTTTTCTTTAAACTCAAGAATGTGGTGGACATCGACCTTTTTCTGATTCCCCAGCACGATCCCCATCACGGTGGTCGCCAACAGCCCCGATTCGGGCATGATCTGGTTCGACGCCGTGAATGTTGCGATGACGAGCATCAGCGAGACCGGATTCTGTAAATAATCTGGCACCCAGAATCGTGAGAGCAAGTTCTGAAGCAGCAACGCCGAGAACACACCAAGCCCAATTCCGGCTCCGAGTGTGATACCGATCGACTGAACAACGGAACCTATGCCGTTGCCTAGCGAATCTGAGGTGATCGCTTCAAAGACCAGCACAGCCGCCCCGACACCGATCGGGTCAATCACGATGCCTTCCCACTTAAGAATCAATCCTGAGTCGCCTGCGGGTCGTATATGGGCGAGCATCGGCCCAACAACTGTTGGGCCGGTGACGATGAGGATCGCCCCGAGAAGGACTGCGATCTCTCGTTCAAGCCCAAAGAGGTAATACGCGCTCACCCCGGCGATGATCCAGGTGACGAGCGCACCGGTTGTGACGAGGAGCGTGACGGGCTTCCAGTTGCTCTTGATTTCCTTGAAGTTGAGCGTCAGCCCACCTTCGTAGAGAATTAACCCAACCGCTATCCCGACCGAGGAAAGGAGCATGTCATTATTAAAAAGCTCATTGGGATCAAGCGCAAAGGGGGTGTCAGCGAATAGTGATCGCATCACCGGGCCTGCAAGAATCCCGAAAATGAGCAGGAGTAAAATGGAAGGGATTCGGATTTTCCATGCCAGCCATTGGGCACCGACACCAAGCACGATAATCATCGAGAGTGCGATACCGACAAAGGAGTCTGTTGCAGCGAGTACGAGCATATTGATATCCATCCATGGAACACATACCGACAATCAACTTCAGTAGATCATCGGCTCACGCCATCATACCAGATCATCCGTTGAACGGAGCAGAATTAATGGTGAACGCCCTTGTTTCTGTTCATCAAATAGTGCACGAGCAGTTTAAGTTTGAAATCCAATTGTGACACATGGTGTGGTATATGCAAAAAGAAAGAGAACCCTGAATAATCAGGGCTCTCTTCAACAAGCGAGGCGGACGGGAATCGAACCCGCAACCTCCGGATCGACAGTCCGGGGCTCTAACCAATTGAGCTACCGCCCCATTTGGACGAGCACGAAATCGTGCTTGCGGGTGCCCTCGCTCCCTGCCACCCCCGAGACCGTGGCCGAGTACGTGGCCGACATGGCACAGAGATACCGGCCCTC
>JAESSR010000237.1 GCA_016764015.1 Phycisphaerales bacterium | reverse complement strand
TCCTCGCCGGCACCCAAGTCCAACACGCCACCCTCCACAACTATGGCATGATCCGCCAACGCGATCTCCACATCGGCGACACCGTCGAAGTCGAAAAAGCCGGCGAAATCATCCCCCAACTTGTGGCCGTCATCAAAGACAAACGACCCGCAGATGCCCAACAAGTTCTCCCGCCTGCCCACTGCCCGACCTGTGATTCGCCTTTGGAAATAGACCCACCCGAGGCCATCGAAGACCCAACCCTCGAAACCACCCGCCGATGTATGAACCCTGAATGTCCTGCGCAGATCCGAGAAAAACTCGTCTGGTTCGTCGGTCGCCGCCAAATGGACATCGACACCCTCGGCGAATCCACCATCGACATCATCAGAGCAAGCGACATACCCCTCAACCACTTCGCCGACATCTTTACCCTCAAAGACCACCGCGAAGCACTCCTCGAACTCGATCGCATGGGCGAAAAGAAAGTCGAGAACCTCCTCACCTCGATCGAGAACTCCAAATCCCGTGGGCTCTCCAAACTCCTCGCCGGCATGGGCATCCGCCATGTTGGTACATCCACCGCCAAGTCACTTGCCAAAGTATTCAAAGACTACGACGAACTCTTCGCTGCCGAAATCTGGCAACTCATGCCCATGGCCGTCAACCGCCTGAGCCAGAAAAAACGCAAAGAATATCTTGGTACAACCGACAAACTCGAAACTGAATACGAAACTGGACTCGGCGCAGACACCGCCCCACTCTTCTACGCCTACCTCCACTCCCCCGCCGCCATCGAAACCTTCGCCCACTTCAAAGCCCTCGACATCGATCTCACCTCTCACGACTTCATCGATCCATCAACGGCCCAAACTGATTCCCCATTTGCTGGCAAAACCATCGTCCTCACCGGCTCACTCAATCATTACACCCGCCCAGAACTCTCCGAGATCCTTGAAGCCCTCGGCGCCAAATGCTCCGGCTCAGTCTCCAAGAACACCGACATCCTCATCGCAGGCGAAAAAGCAGGCTCAAAGCTCGCCAAAGCCCAATCCCTCGGCATCGAAATATGGGATGAAACGAAAATCCGTCAAACCCTCGATTCAATCAACGATTCGGCCCAATAGAACCGATGAACGAAGCAATGAAGAATCTTGAATTTAAAGCCGAACTCCGCGATCCAAACCTCGCCCGTCTGATCTGTAAACAGATTAAAGCAAGCAAGATTGTCAAGCTTCGTCAAACCGATGTCTACTACAATGTTGCGCGCGGGCGACTCAAAAAACGAACCTCGATCGCCATTGATCGAGCCGTCGGCTCACCCGAGCCCATCGAGTACATCTTCTACGAACGCGAAAATCGTACCGATGCCAAAGTATCGCAGTACCACATCTACACCCACGCCCAAGTCCAAGAACGCTTCGGCCAAGCCCCACTCCCAGAGTGGCTCACGGTCGAAAAAAATCGTGAACTTTACCTGTACAACTCTGTCCGTATCCATATCGACGATGTGATGGATCTTGGTTGGTACTTCGAGTACGAAATCCTCATCGATGATAACACCGACATGGAACAAGCCAACGAACTCGCCAAATCTCTTAAAGCGACATTCCTGCCAGCACTTGGCGAACCGATCGCAACTTCGTATTCCGACCTCCTCGCCCAACTCCAAGGCTTAGTCGAAGATCAAAAGTCTTAAACTCTTCACTTCCCCACTCGACCATCTGCACCTTTGCGTCATCTTTGCGGCCTCTGCGTTCCTCTTACTTAGAGCACTTTCCTTGGAGGCAAGATCACATTCGCCAACAGCAACCCCACCACCAACGCTACACCTACAATCAACACAGTAAATGCCGACTGCATCCCGTCAACTGTATCGTTTTCCATAAACAGTTGCAAGCTCCGAAGCCCAAGCGCACCGGGTACAAGCATCAATAATCCAGGCAGCATCATGGTCATTGCAGGGCGATCAAACATCCGTGCATAGAGGTTGCTTGCACATCCAATGACCAACGCCGCCCCAAGCCCGCCAACTTCAGGGCCAAAGAAATGAGACCCATACCGTGCAGAGTAAAATGCTAAGAACCCCGCCACCACCATCACCCATGCGTGTTTCATCTTCGCTTGAAAAAGCACCGCCATACAAACCGTAGAAACAACAATCGAAATCACATCCACATACCAAGCCGTCGGCTCAGCAACAACCACTTCCCGCACACCCACAAGCATTTCGGCGCCACGCTGACCGATGACATAACCAAAGCCAATCACCAACATCACCATCAACGCACCGGCAAGCCTAGCCGTTCCAGACACCACATGCTTTGTTGCCAGTTCAACCATCGCGATGGTAAAAGTTAAACCAGGAAGCAAAACAATAAGCCCTGCCATTGCAGCAACCGTAGGCATATACCCTTCAAACACCCCGGCGAACGCCCCCGAAACCAACGCAGCACTCAACCCCGCCAAAAACTCCATCAGCCGAGAAAACTCACGGTTTCGCCCGGTAAACATCACCAGCATCCCAACAATCAGCCCCACAATGAGCGCAGCAATCATCTCTTGGTATCCACCACCAAGAAAATTGCCAACACAAGCAGAAACAATCCCAAATGCTCCAACCGTCATCCATGTGGGATAGAGCCCGGGCAGTTTCACAACCCGTTTGATTTCCGCCGTCCCTTCTTGAGGCGTCATTCTCCTCTCAATCACAGCGTTAAAGACCCGATCAATTTCCATCATCTTTGACAGTGCAACTTCGCCCGGTATCACTCTCGCCAAATAGGTTGAGAGCCCATTCTCGCTTTCGACCGAAACGAATACTGATGTGGGGGTGCTAAAGGTTTGAGCACGCAAACCAATCTCATGAGCACACACCGAAACAACTTCTTCAAGCCGATGCGATGAAGTACCATAAGTCCCAAGCGCTCGGGCGAGTTCAATTAAAAAACGCGCCCGAGGTTCTTCGGGGCGCGGCTGGTTCGTACCTGGTATCGGTCCCATCCCTACATCGCCCCGCCATCAAATGTGATTCGTTCTATCTTGCGATGCGGATCTGGTTCAGGCACCGCAGAAAGCAACGACTGCGTGTACCGATGTTGAGGGTTATCGATAATCTCATCGCGTGTGCCTTCTTCCACAATCTTACCCTTGTACATCACCGCGATCCGCTCGCACACATGCTGAATCACAGCCATATCGTGCGAGATAAACAGGTAGCTCAACTGGAACTCTTCTTGTAGATCCATCAGCAAGTTAATCACCTGCGCCTGAATCGACACATCGAGTGCGCTCGTTGGTTCATCGCACACAATAAACTTGGGTTCGAGTGCCAAAGCCCGAGCAATCCCGATCCGCTGGCGCTGACCACCAGAAAACTCATGCGGGTACCGATCAGCAGCAGCTTTAGGCATCCCACATCGCTCAAGAATGTTTTCTACTCGTTCACGGAGTTCGGCCTTCGATGAAACCATCTCGTGAATGAGCAATGGTTCGCCAACGATCGCCGCGATCCTCATCCGAGGATTCAATGACCCGGCAGGGTCCTGAAACACAATCTGCATATCACGCCGAAGCCTCTGGAGTTCTTTTCCAGAAGCTTTGAAGACATCATGCCCATCAAAGAACACACGCCCGCCTGAGTTTGGCTGTAGCCGAAGGATCGTACGCCCAATCGTCGTCTTGCCACACCCAGATTCCCCCACGAGACCAAGCGTTTCGCCCGGCTTGATATGAAAGGACACGCCGTCGACAGCCTTAAAATGGCTCGTCACCCGCTGGAGCAATCCAGAGCGAACAGGAAAATAGGTCTTGAGATCATCAACGACCAGCAATGGTTTCTCGGTCGTTGAATCATGCTCAGTCTGTACAGGATGGTTGGTATCACTCATGTAATCATCTTAGCCGACCTATCCACAGTCCGAAAGCCTATTCGAGAGAATCAATACCCCACTTTGACACAAAATTAAGTTGACGCGCCCTCTTTCGTGCGTATCCTTACCCCCGTGAGCCTCGTGCTTACGCCGAAAGCACCGCAAGGCGCAGTCGGGCATATAGCTCAGTTGGTAGAGCACGGCATTGAAAATGCCGGTGTCCGTGGTTCAAGTCCGCGTATGCCCATTGATTGGTTCTGCAAGGAATCGCAAAGACTGGAAAGGATTGGCATAAGTGCTGATCCTTTTTTAGTTTGCGCATCGTTTTGATCTTTTTTGCCGATTGTTGCGGATTGCTGCTGCGCTGCCATTTGCGCCTCAAGTGCGCCGCATTCTGCGCCACTTTTTTCGGGCTGTTTGATCGCTATCGGTGTCGATGCTGCACGCTCATAATCCTCATCACGAACCATGTGGTAATGAGCCTCAGCGATCGCCTGCGAGTGCCCCATCCATGCCGTGCATTGAGCAGCTGGATATTCAAGTGCCAACTCAGTCGCCCGACTCGCCCGCATGTTGTTGAACAACTTGGGCCACGCCTGCAATCCAGCCCGCTCAATGATCCGCCTCATATGCGTGCCCAGATTCGCCCCTATGTCCCGATACCGCCCCACGACGAACTCAGCACCATCGGGGGCACACTCGAAGGCTTGCATCAACACCGCCCGAAGCTCTGGAAACAACGGTACCATCCGCTCGGCCTTGCCTTGGTGATGCTCAGTCTTCGGCGAGCGCACCCTAAATCGGTTGCTTGACCAGTCAACATCCGCCCAGCGAACCCCAAGCACTTCCGATGGGCAACGCAAGCCGCCAAACCGAGCCAATGCCACAATGCACCGCCAATCAGCATCAGGGCACGCTTCGATAATCTTGAATGCGGCCTCGGGAGTGACAAAGAACGCTTTTTTTCTGTTCGTCTTCCGACCCGCTTTCACATCCACAAACGGATTGCTCGGGATCATCCCCCACATCACAGCCTTCTTGAAGAACATCCGCGCCCCACGAATATCACGCCCAATCTTGGCCTCGGCATAGTTTTTCTCACACGACCACGCCCGCCACTTGTCGCCATCGAGTGTGCTGATGGATTCGAGGGGATGGTTTGTGCCGAAGTATTCGATGAGTAGCCGCTTGGTTTGTGCATATCGGATGCGGGTTGATTCCTTCACGCTCATCGTGGCGAAATACTCATCGAGCATCCCTCCAAGTGTGTGCGCCTTGGCCGCCTCCCTTGGCTCTGCAAGGCCTGCCAGCACCAGTTTGGCGTAGGTATCCTCTGGAAGTCCTGTAAGCCATTCGGCGGTCTGTGGATTGATCGGTGTGTTGAGTCTGACAGAATCAATCAACGATTCCACCCGCACCTTGAACGCCTCGGCTGCCTTGACATTGATCTTGCCAAGCCGAATCGTGCGCCGATCGCCTTTGGCCAGCATGAACTGGATGCGTTTGGTGCCGCCTTTGTCGCGTATGAGTGATGCCATTATTTTTCGCCTTCCGTTGTTGAGTGTATCACAGACTTAGAAGTATTTCGAGCTGAATCTTCTGAGTGGGCAAGCTGCATTCGCATTTGCTTCAACCGATTGGCTCTCGTTTGCTTTGGCGCGTCGAATCGGTTTGCCCAAGGGCGGAGGTCGTTCGGGTTGTATATTGGCATCGTCCCGCCGCCCCTTAGGTGGCGTGGGCGGGCGATGCCGTTGGTTTTCTTCTCTTGGGGTATTGGGGATACTTGATCCTGTGCAGTGGGCTGCACCGTTGCCGTCGCTCCACTGCACCCTTGGTGTTTCTCCACTGCACCCTTTACTGTGCAGCCCACTGCACCCTTGTCGATTGATTCAGGGGCGTTGTTCTCGGTGTTAGATTCAAGTTTTTCAGCTTTGGCGAGAGCCTGATTTCGGAGTGCATCGAGGTCGAGCCGCCAGACATTGATTCGCCCTTTCCCGTTTTCGTATCGTCCACCCCCTCCTCGTTCTTTGAGAATCACGCCGGTACCTTCGAGGGAATGAATCCGGTCGATCGTCGCACGCCTACCCAAGCCCAGCGCGTTGGCCAGGCGTTGATGGGAGAGCGTGATTCTGAGTTCGTGTCGATAGAGTCCATCGGCCATTGCTAAGAGCGTGGATCGCTGATACCGATCGAGGGTGGATGCGGCAACCAGTCCTCGAAGTTCATGGTCAGTGAGCAAGGGCGGTGCTTTGCGTTGCTTACTCATTGCCTGAGCCCTCCATATGATCGACGGCCACCCACACGGCTGCGGGGCATCCGCGTTGGGTCAGTCGTCGATTTCCTGTCTCTCGGATCAAACTCTGCTTCACAAGCTCGCCGCGCCGGGGGGAATAACTGGCTGCGAATATGTCGAGTTGAGTTTCTCCCTCATCGTCGGTGAGTCCATGCGCCCCGCTTTCCAAGATTGCCCGATAGACTCGTGCCCGTTGACTGGGTGCATGTGTAGCGATCATCTTGGCGGCTATTTCCGAGGTGCCTTTTGGCGCGTTGCATCGGAATGGCGGGCGCATACTTGATGATGATCGTGTATGATGTTGGTTGGTATCTTTCGCATTGCCCTTGCCTGCCAGCGGGGTATTGCCTTGGTCGAATAGATTGGGTTCCATTAATCCAGCCCTCCCTTCCGCGCGATGAACGCCTGCAACTCGGCAACCGGGATCAACACGATTCGATCGAGCTTGAATGATCCAATCTGCCCGGATTTGAGCAGGGTGTGGAGCGTCCGCTCAGATATTCCAAGGGCTTTGGCGGCTTCCTGCTTGCGGAGAGTGAGCCGTGGCTCGGAGGGTGGGTTGTTGGTCGGTGTGGGTGGCTGCCAGTTGTTCACTTGGCACCACCTTCCTGATCGGCGCAGTCAGCGAGTTTGATGCGGGCGTGCTCAAGGTGAACAAGCCATCGCTGTCCAGCTTTGATTGCGGGGATACGACCGGCTTGGGCTTCACGCCTCAGCCATGCAGAAGGCACCCCGAGTTCATGTGATGCTTGGAGAATGGGTACAAAGGTCGATTGGTTATCCTGATAGTTCATGCCCAAACTATTTCAACGATCAAGAAATAAGCAAAATCTTACCTTGTGAATGGGCGGGGTATTCCGTACTTGGGCGGGGTACGGGCGGGGTTTTGGGCGGCGTTATTTCTGCTCATTTGCCAAAGCACTGTGTATCCTCGTCGCATGTTCGGCATATACATCGCATACTTCCGTGACCAAATGG
>JAESSR010000236.1 GCA_016764015.1 Phycisphaerales bacterium | reverse complement strand
TCGCCTTTGAATGGATTTGACCCGACGAGCATTTCGTAGAGCAGCACCCCGAACGACCAGATGTCGGTGCGTTTATCCACACGCCGACCCCGTGCTTGCTCTGGGCTCATGTAGGCGGCGGTCCCGAGGATTGCTCCTTCAATCGTTGGCGAGTGCTTTGGGTTGTGCTGGGTAAGGGTGGCCGCATCGAGTTGGACACTGGTTGTACTCTGCCCATCGTCAGACTTCGCCAAACCAAAGTCCAGAATTTTAACGACCCCATCGGAATCAATCTTGATATTTTCGGGCTTGAGGTCTCTATGGATAATCCCTGCCTCGTGGGCGGCTTCGATTCCCGCGGCGATTTGAATCGAAATCTCTAGAGTTTCGTCAATCGGTAGTCGTCCATCGTCAAGGCGATCGGCGAGTGTCAAGCCATCGATGTACTCAAGGATGAGGTATTTCGCGCCTTCTTGTTCTTCAACGCCATAGATGCCCGCAATGTTTTGGTGGCTTAGCCCGGCAATCGCCTTCGCTTCTCGCTCGAAGCGTTCAAGACGCACCGGGTCTTGGGCCAACTCTTCAGGCAGGGCTTTGATGGCGACATCGCGTTCTAATCGAGAATCGCGGGCGAGGTACACCACACCCATCCCGCCACGACCGATCTCACGCTGAATTGTGTATGGACCGATTTGATCATGCATGGACATATGATAACCCAAGGGGCCAATATGCTTGCCAATGAGTGGGGGATTTCATTTGTATATTTCGCTCAGGGCAGGAAAAAGTAAGTCATTTGAGGCATAAATGGCTACCAAATGCTGATCGGTATGGTATTCTGTGGCTCGCACTCTCTTTGGTAGTGCTCGATCAAGTCTATCTGTTGTAGGAACTCACTATGCCCACACTGACAATCATGACCGGCGACCAAGCCGGCACCACCTTCGAACTCGCCAACCGCACTCTCTCGGTAGGGCGTGACCCGTCACGAGATATTCAAGTGATTGATAGTAAGGTGAGCCGGAAACATGCCGTGGTCCGGATGGGAGATGCTGGGCACATGATTTCGTCAGCTCAATCGAAGAACGGCTTGCTGATTAATGGTGAAGAGGTTGCAGAAGAGACTTGCCTTGCCGATGGAGACGAAGTGATGCTCGGTGATACAGTGCTCCGGTATCGCGTCGATACTGGAGGCGACTACACCAACGCGGTTCATCATCGAAAGATTGCTGATCGAGATGCTCGTGATGCGAATACGATGTTGTGAGCATCCGAGGAATGTGGATTCATCAACTTTGGGTTACTATGGGATTTGAGCTTTGACCAGCAACATCAAAGTCATCTTTGCAACCGCTCGCGCACTTCAAGAGCCTGGTCGTAGTGAGTATCTTGACGGGGTATGTGGTCGTGATAGCGAGTTGCGATCAGAGGTTGAGGGCTTACTCACAGAATCCATGAACGCCGAGCCCGTGTTCGATCCCGATGCCACGATCGAGCAAAGCGAGACCAAGATCGATTCGTACAGGGCTATGTACACTCCATCGACGCCGCTTCCTGAAAAGATCGGCAAATACCGAATCCTCAGCGAGATCGGTGAGGGTGGTATGGGGACGGTGTACGAAGCAGAGCAGGATTCGCCTCGGAGAAAGGTTGCGCTCAAGGTTATCAAGGCGGGGGTGGTGAGCAAGAACCTCTTGCTCCGCTTTGAGATCGAGGCGCAGATCCTCGGCAAGCTTGATCATCCTGGGATCGCGACCATCTTTGAAGCAGGCACCTTTGATGAGGGGCAGGGGAAGCAGCCGTTCTTTGCGATGGAGTTTGTGCAAGGCGAGCTACTGACCGAGTACGCCGACAAGCACAAACTCGGGACGCGTGATCGGCTCGGGCTACTCGCCAAAATTGCTGATGCCGTGCAGCACGCACACCAGAAGGGTGTGATCCATCGCGACCTCAAGCCGGGCAATATTCTGGTGACCGATGAAGGCCAGATCAAGATTCTCGATTTTGGTGTGGCACGCGCAACCGATGCAGACATCCAAACCGTGACGATGCAGACGGACATCGGGCAGTTGATCGGGACGATCCCGTACATGAGTCCGGAACAGGTGTCGGGAAACCCGGACGATCTTGATACACGCAGTGATGTCTATGCACTGGGGATTATCGGGTATGAGCTGCTGACCGGGCAGATGCCGTACGATGTGAAGCAGAAGATGATCCACGAGGCGGTGCGTGTCATCCGGGAGGATGAGCCCAAGGCACTGAGTTCCATCAACAAGTCCTTCCGAGGCGATGTCGAGATCATCGTCAGCAAAGCACTCGTCAAGGAGAAGGAGCGACGATACCAAAGTGCCAGCGATCTTGCGAGCGATATCCATCGGTACCTGAACAACGAGCCGATTGATGCGCGTCCGCCGAGTACATGGTATCACTTGAGCAAGTTTTCTCGTCGCAACAAGGCGCTCGTTGCTGGTATTGCTGCGGTGTTGGTCGTTTCGGTAGCGGGGGCGTTGATCTCGATCAACTTCGCGATGGGTGAGGCCGAGCAGAAACGCATCGCCATCGACAACGCCGAGCAAGCGCGAGAAGCTCAACAAGCCGCTGAGGAGGCCCGTGCTGAGGAATCCAAGCGGGCCGATGAACTCGAGCAGGTCGCTGACTTCCAGAGCGAGCAACTCGGCAACATCGAGATTGAGATGATGGGAACACAACTGCGTGACTCGATTATCGAGGGTGCTCCCGAGGATACCCGGGCTGCCCTGAGCGACTCACTCGCGTCGGTGAACTTCACGAATATCGCGCTCGGGACGCTGGAAGCAAATATCTTCATTCGCACCATTGAAGCGATCGATATCCAGTTTATAGATCAGCCAGTTGTGCAAGCTCAGATGCTCCAGACCACCGCCGATACACTGCGAGAGCTTGGATTGCTTGATCTTGCGACAGATCCACAGTCACGCGCGTTAAAGATCCGGCGTACACAACTTGGGTCTGATCACCCCAACACGCTGACTTCAATCAGTAATATGGGTTTCCTGCTCTATTTGCAAGGCAAACTGGGCGAGGCGGAGCCGTACTGGCGCGAAGCGTTGGCGTCGAGCCGTCGCGTGCTGGGCGACGATCACCCTGACACGCTGAACTCGATCGGCAACATGGGAACCTTGTTTCGGTCACAGAGCAAGCTAGACGAGGCGGAACGATACGACCGCGAGGCGTTGGCGTCGAGTCGCCGCGTGCTAGGCAACGACGACCCGAGCACGCTGACCGCAATCAACAACATGGGCTTCCTGCTCTACTTGCAAGGCAAACTGGACGAGGCGGAACCGTACTACCGCGAGGCGTTGGCTTCGAAGCGTCGCGTGCTTGGTAACGACCATTCGAGCACGCTGAACTCAATCAAAAACATGGGTACCCTACTCCGATCACAAGGCAAACTGGACGAGGCGGAGCGGTACACACGCGAGGCGTTGGCGTCGAGCCGTCGCGTGCTGGGCGACGACCACCCGGACACGCTGACTTCAATCAACAACATGGGTTTCCTGCTCTACTCGCAGGGGAGGCTCGACGAGGCGGAGCCATACTTCCGCGAGGCGATGGCGTCGAGTCGGCGGACGCTGGGTGACGAACATCCCGACGCGCTTGATTCGGTCATCAACATGGTTGTTTTTCTCGACAAACAGAACCGTTGGTCTGAATCAGAAGAGTTTCGTCGATTGCTCGTGAAGTATGCACGCCGTGCTGAACCTAACGGCGAGGCACGACTTGGTTCTGAACTACTTAAACTCGGGCTGAACCTGAACGCACAAGACCAACCTGCCAATGCCGAAATCGTTTGGAGAGAATATCACGAGATCCAAAATCGTGTGATGCCCGATGGACACTGGGTTATCTGGGACGCCCAAAGCTTGCTTGGGGAGACGCTGGCAAAGCAATCCCAGTTTGTGGAAGCTGAAGGCGTATTGGTCGAAGCAGCAGAACAGATTGATCCCCCTGAGAACTCACAAATCCGGCGTCAACAAGCCATCCAACGCGTCGTCGATCTCTACACCGCCTGGCACGCCGCCGAGCCCGGCAACGGCTACGACACTAAGGCCGAGGATTGGCGGGGAAGGCTTGGGGAATCGGACTGAACTGATCGAGTATTGAGCCAGATATGACTTGTGAGCTATTGGGCTACTGACTGAGTTAACAAGAAATGGATGCACTACGAATCTGCACTACATAAGCATGTTATCGCATGCTCGAGTTCACCCGCTCAATGCTCAACTCAGGAACCCAGCATAGTGATCCATTGGCGAGTTCAATCTGAGACCAACCATCGCGGGATTCAATGTAAGTAGCTTCAACGCCGGCTTGTAGGGTATCTACAAAGACAAGATCATAAATTTCGTCATTGGGACCCGTGCGGGCATTGACCTGAGATGCTGTGATGACAATATCATGTGATCCCTGGAAGCGGAGCCATTCTGAGCCAAGCATGGTGACTGGAACAACAGAAAGTAGAATGAGCCAAGTTCCAAGAGTGTTTGCCCTACGAGGTGCCAAACCCAGAAGCCGGGTGCTCAAGGCGAGCCAGCCTGCAGTAAAAAATAATGTGAATGTCATCCACAGCAAATTTCGATCGATCAACCCACGCCAAGCGAGGGCGATCGACCAGAACCGACCACTCGAACTCGGCTCAATACTGATCGGAACCTGATTCCGGGCAAACTCGAGAGACTCACGCAGTTCGATATGTGATGGGTCGAGTTGCTCACCTCTTCGGTACGCAAGGATCGCATGCCCCAGATCGTTGCTGAGCATGTACGCGTTGCCAAGGGCATGATAGACGCTTGGTGATTCCATATGATGGGTCTCAATCACATCAACGAGCAATGCAGCGGCTTCATCGAGCACAGCCGAGCTATGGGGATCGTGCTGCTCAAGAAGTGCCGTTCCCTCCTCAAGACGCGAGAGTGCATGGTGAAGATCATCGCTGCGTTGGTCAGCATGGGCAGGTGTAGAAACCAGAGTGAGCACCAGGAGCGTGATGAGTGTCAAGGGCTTCTTCATGATCGTCCCTCCAATGATCGCTTGATTTGGGAATGTATGTTTTTTAGGTTCGGTGCTTGGCAATCACTCTGCTCTTCGTTGATGTGTGTGCTTTGATCGTATTGAGTTTTTTCATCTTGGGAGATGCACTGGGCGATGAGTTTGGCATCATTGTCGCATACAGCGAGCTTATACGCATCGTCCGCAGTGATGGAATCTGTGTTGATCTCAAGAATGTTGGAGATATAAACTCGCAACGCTTGAGTGTGCTCGCCGCGCCGAGCCAGCGGCTTACTCGCTCGCCATGCGATGCGGAGTCGCTGTGCTTGTGGATCGGATGATCTGCGAGCAACAAAGACAACGAACGAAAGCGCGAACAATGACGGGCCTGTGGCAAGGACTGTGATCCAAAGCGGGTCTCTGAGCGATTTTGATAATGAGAAGTGTGATTCACTGAGCATCGCTGATGCTGACCGGTGTGCCCACAGCCCAGGCATCGCACGCGAGAGTTCAGTGCGTTCAATGCTCTCAGGGCTTGGTGTGAATCGAGGTTGATCGGTGATGATCGCATCGGAGAGTGTGATCTCTTGCACCGGGTGCACATCGAGCTCGATTGGAGCACTCTGGTAGATACGGTATTGCCCGCTCGCGGGATGGAATGAAGGGACTTTGATCGGAGGGATCTGTGTCACTTGGTCGTTGGTTGCTCGGATGGTTGTTTCGTAGACGCGTCTACCCGGTTGGCGAGGACGGACTTCGCGCCATCCTTCTGATGAAATCTTGAACTGGCCGACAAAGTCGGTGCTCTTTGAGAGTGATGGGGCTTGGTCGATACCGGTCATTGGTTCCGGGGCTGTGATCTCAAGGGTGAGCGTGATCGGATCGCCGACATTGACCGAAGTGTTCGAGGCCTGTGTTCGCAGCCCGACGCTGCCGATCGCCCCGGTGTACCCGTCGGGTTGATTCTCGGTCGGCACCGCGATGACTTCGATCTCGACGGAGTTGGATTCTACATACGCACGGTAGTTCTGCCCGGTGCCTGCCCGGCGGGTAAACACTGCCCGTAGAGGGCCGAGATCAAACGAACCCAGCTCGGAAGGGGTGATGCTCAGGCTGAACACCAGCCTTTGCATAGTTTTGCCCATATAAAAATCTTCAATAACTACGCCAATGATTTGTTGTCCGTTGATTTCAAAAGGGACCTGCTGTGTGCCGGCAACACTTGGGTTGAGCCCATGAATCTCAAAAGATTCGGGGAGCACGCTCGACGACAAGCTGAAATCAGATGTCTGTGCACCGATCCACCACGAGCATTCAATCTCTACGCTCTCGTTGAGATAGATCGTGTCACGCGAGATGAGCATTTGCAGATCATCGTCGTCGGATTCGACCGGGTAGATCACCTCGAATGAAGATTGATTCCCGGTATGGAGCTTCCCTTGGGCTTTGACCGTAGGAGCGGGGATGATGATCGTACCTGTTTCAACAGCAATGAGTGTGTATTGGTAGCTCAGACGCCGTTCGCTCACTGAACGAACACGCCCATTGATGTTGCGCATCGAGCTTATAGATTGCGACGATCGCCCGTGGTATTTCACAATGACAGAGTCGGGGAAGTCGATGATAGGTTGAGATGGATTATCAGCCCCACGGACAATTATTTGGAGGGTGAGGTCATCACCAATATACACCCGCTCACGCGAGAGGCGTGATTCGATGGTGACGGGTTCGTCAGCTTGAGCCAATGCGTCGACAGCGCAGACTGTCATGACGAGCAGTGTGATACACAACCTTGTGATTCGGATGATGTTCATGTGAGCACCTACCAATCTTTCTCTACTTTCGTTGGGCGTCCGGTGGCACGGTATGCCTGGCGTCGTTCGCGTTCGCGTCGTTCTTTGTCAAGAAGTTCTTTGGCGATCTCGCTGATCTCATCGCCTTCTTCGTCTGAGTCTTCTTCAGGCGTGCCTTCTTGATCGGTTTGTTCACCTTTTTCGCCTTGCTCATCGCTCTGTTCTTGATTGTCGCTCTTTGATTGATCTGCGATCTCTTGCATTTTTTCTGCGGCTTCTTTAAGGGCTTGGGCGGCTTTGTCTTGTTCTTGGGCAGCCTGTTCTTGGTCACCAGCCTCCATCGCCTCTTGGGCGCGTTGCTGGGCTTCTTGAGCTTCCTGAATTTTTTCCTGGACTTCCTCGGTTCCTTGCTGCTTGCTAGCATCTTCTTGTGCGGAATCGGTCTGCTCTGAGAGTTCCTGCTGATCGCTTTGCTGTTGCTGTTGTTCTTGTTCGTTCTCAGGTGGATTAGAATCTGTGTTTTCAGCTTGTTGTTGTTGCTCTTTGGCAAGTTCGTCGAGCTTGTCGGCAGCCTCTTGCTGTTGCTGCTGTTGTTGTTCTTGCTGCTCTTGTTGTTGCTTGAGCAATTCTTCGAGCGACTCGATTTGGTCCATGAGTTCTTTGATCTCTTTACGGACACGCTCGACATTGGCAGCCGCCTGCTTGTGATGGGCGTCGATCTCCATCACCGATCGGAATGCGCCCGCTGAGAGCTTGAGCGTGCCGATCTTCTCTTTGAGTGATTCGATCATCGCCTTGATGTCAACAGGCTGAGCTTGCGTAGGCGTGAACGAAACGAGTTGGGCACTGAGATAATAAGTGTGCCCAAGATTAAACCGGGCTTGTGATCGAAGGATCGGATCCGTTGATTGGCGATCAGCTTCTTGGAATGCTTCGATTGCTCGCGAGAAGTCGGCGGGTTGAGTTTCATCCAACCTCATCAGCGTCGCGCCAAGGTTATAACTCGCCAATGAGATGAGGTGCTCATCATCGGATCGTTTGATCACTTCAAAGAGAGTCTCGATGCGATCTGTTGTTTCTGTATCTTGATCGATGGCGTGCATGATACGAGATGATGCAATTTCGGAAGCCATCATTATTTCCTGCGATGAGTCAACAGTTTGATCAACTGCAGGATCAAGCATAACAAGCATGGAGACAACAAGTGTACAGATCATGCGATCGCCCTCCGGGTTCCAACAGGGATGAGCATCGTGTCGAGCACAATCAGTACGAGTCCGATCGCGATGAAAAACATAAATCGCTCGGTGTATTGCATATGCGATGTCGTCTCGATGGTTCGTTGCTCTGCTGATGCGATTAAGTCTTGATAGACCTGGGCTAGATCAATCGTGCCCGTGCCGACCTCAAGATATACGCCGCCCGGTGAAGCCGCTGCGATGGTTCGCAGCGTGCCGCCTTCGAGCCGCGAACGCACAGGGCCGCTCTGTGATGTAGATGATCTTGCTGATCTGTTAAGCGGGACAAGGGCGCCTTGGTCTGATCCAATGCCGATGGTAATGATCCGCACGCCTTCGTTGCCCGCTGCTCGCGCTGCTTCAACGGGCAGGCTCTCTTGATCTTCGCCATCGGAGATGATCACAATATCACGAAAGTTCTGGGAATCATTGTCGAGCGGCTCGGCAAAGACCAAGTCAATCGTCCTGCGGATCGCATCGCCGATATTTGTCCCGCCGACAAGGACAGATTCGGGAGCGAGTTCTTCGAGAGCGAGCTTGAAGAATAACCGATCGCTGGTCAACGGGGAGAGCACCGTGGATGAACCGGCAAACGCGACGAGCCCGACACGGTCATTGCCGAGATTGTCAACAAGGTCATTGATCCAGAGCTTTGATTTTT
>JAESSR010000235.1 GCA_016764015.1 Phycisphaerales bacterium | reverse complement strand
CGCGATGAGATGCTCGCTCGCTTTGATCTCGATGGCGATGGGGAACTCTCACGCGAAGAGCGGATGGCAGCTCGCCAGGCGAGGTTTGAGAACTCTGATCGTGGGCAGGCACTGATGAGACAGTTCGATGCGGACGGCGACGGGGTGCTCAATGACGAAGAGCAGGCCGCGATGGACGCGTACATGCAAGAGCAACGAGATGAACGACGCGCTGATCAGATCGAACGATTTGATACCGATGGCGATGGCGAGATATCTCGCGAAGAACGCCAAACACAACGAGACAGTTTTCGTCAGGATATGAACGATGAGTTCGATGCTGATGGTGACGGAGAGTTGAGCATTGACGAACAGCAAGAAGCATTCGAGACCATGAGAGAGCGACGCGAGATCGACCAGTTTGTGAACCGGTTTGATTCAAACGGCGATGGCATGATGGACAGTGCTGACTTTGATTCGTTTGTTGGCGATTACAGCAGCGGCGATCTTCGCGCGGATGTCAACGGTGATGGAGTTGTAGATACACAGGATTTGATTACTTATCGTGATATGGTGACACGATCAGGGAATCGGCCTTAATAGAGTACCCGTTTCTAACTCAGATTAGTAGAATCGTTGAGTTTCGAACGCCTCTGCATTTGCGTGGGAGTTTTTCAGTGGCAAGTCCCAGTAGTTTCCTACGATCGCACACTGCCACGCCAGCCAATCGCCTGCGATGAGTTGGGGTGCTGTGCTTTGAAACCGGACCGGTTGCAGGGCAGGAACAAACTTAGGATCGAGCAGTTCGAAGAGTTCTGCAAGAGTTTGATCCTGTGTTTCGATTTGTATGTGCAATGGGTTCAACTGAACTTGAGTTTCTTGGAGTTGGGCGATGGGTTGATAGGCTGTGCACCCTTGAAGAAACAAGATGCTGATGCCGAGTATAGATTTATTGAGTATGTTGATAAATCGCATATGGGTGTAATCGACCCGTGTTGACTAGAAATCCGTGCGAAGTGGCGATGTTGGATAGTGTGGCTCCCATTATTGTCGTTTGTGCATCATCGTGGATATTTGCATGAAAATCCCGGTGGTTCTCGGACCAAGGAGTTTCAGTTGGGTGGCATTTGTGTTAGAATGTAAATAGTGACGGATTGAGTGTGGCACTCGATATTGCCTGGACGGCACTTGATCCGATTGTGGCGCATGGACAGATGTTCTGGCGCCGATGATCGAGGTCCGATGTGTTGATGCAAAAACAGAAGACTTTGAGGACTCTCCATGTCGCGTGTGCCTGTGTGGCAGCGATGGGGTCATTCGGTCACGCTCAAGAAATGCAAGCTGAACCTGATGCGCCAGTAATTCTTGAAATCATCGCCGACAGTGTGATTGACGGGATCGGATACCCTGTTGGCAAACTCGTATTTCAATATCCATTTGAACATATTGACTTACCTGATCTTCATGTGCTCAATGACTTGGTAGTGCTGCTGAGCCCTGTTGATGATGGCTGGGTAGGTGTGCGAGAAACGAGCGATGTGCATGCGGTTCGCCTCGGGGATATTGGGTCGAAGGGCGTAGAAGTTGTGTATGGGAGCGCCTTGGCTGCGATCAACCAAGGGATTCGGGACTTCCTTGAGGCAGAGTACGGGCTCATTGGGCATCTCGTCACACCCGACGCATCGGAGATTGCATATCGGTCACCAGAAAGAACTGATCTCCGCAATGCGGAGAATACAACGCTGACGATTTTAGTTTGGCGGGCGGTGGTTGGTGAGGTGAGGACGGTAGCGCATGGAGATCGGCTTGGCGAGCAGAAAGCGGACGATCTCGGGGTTTCGAATATCAATCGGAAAGAGCATGGGCATGTGCGGGATCGTTTGCGTGTGAAGCAAGGCGAGTTGTTGACACGAGACCGGATTGATGATGAGATTCATCGGCTCAATCGTCATCCCGGACGGCGGGTTGATGTTGCAATTGCGCCGACGGATCAGCCGGGCGAGGTGATTGTTGATTATTTAATTACCGAGCCCAAGCCTTGGACTGCGTATGCGCAGGCGAGCAATACCGGAACCGAGAGCACGGATGTATGGCAGCAACGGTTTGGCTTTGTCCATCGCCAACTCATTGGACGGGACGATGTGCTTAAAATCGATTACATCACGACCGGGTTTGATGAAACACATGCCGTGCTTGGTTCATACACATTTGATGTTGGTCCAAAATCAAGGCTCAAACTCTTTGGTCGTTGGAATGAATACACGGCCAAAGATGTGGGGCTCGGGTTCGAGAACTTCAAGGGCAATGGGTATGCGTTGGGTGCTGAGCTGGCAATCAATGTATGGCAGGATGGACCGAAGTTTCTTGATGTAGTTCTGGGTGTTCGTGGTGAACATATTCGTGTAGAGAATCGGTTGTTTTTACTTGAGGGCGAGGATGATTTCTTCTTGCCCTCAGTTGGCGTTCGGTATCAGAAAAGCACACCGATTCATTCTGCGTATGGGGAGTTGATACTCGAATCGAACTGGGGGGCAGTTGTCGGTTCGAGCAAGGAAGATGTGCAGCGGCTAGGGCGGTTTGGCGCGGATGATGATTTTACGATTCTGCGTGGGCAGCTCTCGCATTCGTTTTATTTAGAGCCGATCTTCGATCCCGGCGGGTTCAAGGGCGATCGAGGGACCGATGGGATGACGCTTGCCCATGAGGTGGCTATGAGTTTGCGTGGGCAGTACAGTTTTCAGAGCCGATTGGTGCCCAACTATGAGTTTGTCGCGGGCGGGTTTTATACCGTGCGTGGGTACCCTGAATCGGCGGCGGTTGGCGACGATGCAATATTGGCATCCGTGGAATATCGGTTCCACCTCGGGCGATCTTTGCCCGCTCGAAGTGAGACCGCGAATATCTTTGGCAAACCTTTTCGGACTGCTCGGGCAAGGCCTTACGGTCGGGCGGATTGGGATTTGATATTCAAAGGATTTATTGATGCGGCTCGGCTGGGTGTGAACGACGCACCGTTCTTTGAGCAGGCCGAGACGCTTGTTGGGGTTGGTTTTGGGATTGAGACACAGTTGAAATCGAATATGACGCTCCCGGGATGTTCGCAAACTGATCGACGAGTTGAAGGCAGATGGCGTCGATGGCGTGGTGATGGACCTCCGCAACAACGGCGGCGGCGCACTTCATGAAGCCAATGACCTGGTCGGACTGTTCATCGAGGAAGGCCCCACGGTACAGAT
>JAESSR010000234.1 GCA_016764015.1 Phycisphaerales bacterium | reverse complement strand
AAATTGGGAATGAATACGCCCAGATTGCGGGTCAGTCGCCATGATTTTGACATCCCTGCTGCCCGCGAGCCTTGCGATCGGGCCGATCCAGTTCGAGATCGAAATGTTTTTGATTTTGATCCCAACGCTCGGGTTGCTCACCGCTTTCATCGCACGCAAATCTATCTCTGGGCTTGGCAAAGGCTCCCGGATCGCTGCCCTTGTCATTCGCTTGCTCGCGATCGCGCTGATCGTTGGGGCATTGGCTGAGCCATCACTCAGAAAGACATCGAACGATGTTGGCGTGACAGTGATTATCGACGCGTCGCGTTCGATCCCATCGGGCGCGCAAGATCAGATTGACCAGTACATTGCGATGGCCCAGCAAGGTTCACGCCAACCCGATGACCAACTCGGGATTATCACCGCTGCAGAGAATGCCTACACACAGTCATCGGTTTCGCGGGCGACGAGCCGTGTTGATCGTCAGTTCATCGGCGCGACCGATGGAACCAACCTGATGTCAGCCGTGAGTCTGGCGATTGCATCGGCGCCCAAATCGCTCGCCAATCGCATCACGATTATCACCGATGGCAACGAAACCGATGGCTCACTCATCCGCGCAGCGCAAGCGGCCAAAGCCCAGGGCATCCCGATCGATGTGCTCCCTGTTGAGTTTGCGTATGCCGAGGAAGTGATCGTCGAAGCACTCCAAGCCCCGGCCAATGTGCGGGTGGGCGAGACGATCACCCTCAAGGTGGTGCTGACCTCAACCGTGCCCGCTGCGGGTCGGTTGTTGATCTCCCAAGACGGCACCGTGATCGATCTCAACCCAGCAGCCGATGAACTTGGCAAGATCGTTGAGCTTCGCAAAGGGCGAAATGTTTTAACAGTATCAGTTGGTGTGACCCGCCCGGGTGCATTGAGCTATGAAGCGGTCTTTGAACCGATTACTGCACTTTCAGATTCTGGATCAGCAACCGGCACTTTGGGCGATTCAATTTCCGAAAACAACAAGGGCAGCGCGATCACCTTTGTCGATTCCGAAGGCAGCGTGCTGATCGTTGCTGAGGATCCCAACGAAGCGGTGAAGTTTGAAGATGTGCTCGCCAAGGCCGAAGTGAACTCGATTCGTATAAACGCGTCGCAGTTTCCGACTTCGCTGCCCGAACTCGCGTCATACGAAGCGATCGTGTTGCTCAATCAGTCCGCGTATTCCTATTCGGAGTTCCAGCAAGAGCTGATGCGTCAGTATGTCCATGACACCGGCGGCGGCTTGGTCATGATCGGTGGCCCAGAATCCTTCGGCGCTGGTGGATGGATCGGATCGCCATTGGCCGATGCGCTCCCGATCCGGCTCGACCCGCCTCAGAAACGCCAGATGCCCCGCGGCGCACTGGCGCTGATCGTCCACTCGGTCGAGATTCCTCGCGGCGTGTTTTATGGCAAGCAGGTCTGCAACGCCGCAGTCGATGCGATGTCGCGCCTCGATCTGATCGGGATCATCGAATATCAAGGGATGGGCGGAACGGACTGGGTCTATCCGCTTTCGCAAGTCGGCGATCGCGGCAATGTCAAACGGGCGATCCAGAACCTGACCTTTGGTGACATGCCCAGCTTTGATCCCTCATTGCAGCTCGCGCTCTCCGGGCTGATGAACGCGGGTGCCGGGCAGAAGCATTGCATTGTGATCTCCGATGGCGATCCATCCATGTCGCGTTCGTTGCTCCGTAAGTTCAAGCAAGCAGGGATTACGATCTCGGCGGTGGGGGTGAACCCACACTCGCCTGCCGACACCAACACGCTGCGAACAATGGCTCGCGTCACCGGAGGCACTTACTACGCGGTGAGCAATAACTCGCTGGCGACCTTGCCTCAGATTTTTATTAAGGAAGCACAAACGATTCGGCGGGCGTTGATCTGGGAAGGCGAATCCTTCTCGCCCGCCCGCACCGGCGTGCCGACAACAACCATGCGTGGAATCAACAGCGTGCCTCCGATCGCAGGGTATGTGGTCGCTGCCGAGCGCGAAGGTTTGAGCTTGGTCACACTGCGAGGCAAAGAACAAGACCCCATCGCCGCCCAATGGCCCTACGGCTTGGGCAAGGTCGTCACATTTACATCCGATGTTTCGACCCGCTGGGCACCGGCGTGGGTTGGCTGGTCCGGGTTTGATCAGTTCTGGGAACAACACATCCGCTGGACCATGCGCCCATCGGGGAGCGCGACATTACGAGTCACAACTGAAAACATCGGCGACAAAACACGCGTGATCGTCGAAGCCTTCGGCGCTGATGGCGAGCGCCTCAACTTCGCAGATTTCCAAGCCCGTGCATCAACCCCCGATGGCATAGGCAAGCTCGTCGAAGTGCAACAAGTCGGTCCGGGTCGCTATGAGGGCGAGTTCGATACCTCCGACGCGGGGGCGTATGTGGTCAATCTTCAATATCGTGCGCCCGGCAAGGACGGCGAGATTCTTGAAGGCTCCGCCCAAGCCGCAGTCACGCGTCCGTTTGCCGACGAGTTCAAAGCACTTCAGACCAATCTCCCCTTGCTCCAGCAGGTCGCCGCCATCACCGGCGGGCGCGTCCTCCCGACTGATCCAACCCTCGCCGATCTCTGGTCGCGCGATGGTGTGAAGGTGCCGCTCTCGCTTACACCGGTGTGGTTGATGTTTGCGATGATCGGAATTGGAGTTTTCTTGCTCGATGTCGCCGTTCGGCGCGTACGGATCGATCCAACGATGATCGCTGCGTTCTTCCGTCGAGGCGTGTCGAAGGAAACAAATGCGACGATGGGCTCGATGCAAGCGATGTCCGCAGCCAAATCTCGGGCATCCTCACGCACCGGCGATGACGAACGCAAGTCATCACGATCACGCAAGTTTGAAGCCCCAATAGATGCACCAACAAGCACCGAACCGGTCGCATTGACCGGCGAAGATGAATCAAATCAACCTTCGATCGGCAAGCCTGTACGCAAAGTGACGAAAGAACAAACCGAACCAATAGACGCGCTGAGTGCGCTCCGGGCCGCCAAAAAACGGGCCCGAGACGATATGGACGAGTCATAAAAACAGAATCATAAAAACTGTCGGCGAACCCTCGCCGCGTAGGAGATAGTCATGGCAGCAAATGAAAATTTTGATACACCACAAGAAGTCAAAGCCGAGTGCGAAGCATTCCGCAAAACCTTCTCAGACCTCCGCGCCGAAATCGGCAAGGTCATGGTCGGGCAACAACAAGTCGTCGACTCCGTGCTCATGTGCCTCTTCTGTGGCGGCAATGTCCTCCTCGAAGGCGTCCCCGGACTCGGTAAAACCCTACTCGTCCGAACACTCGCCCAATCACTCTCGCTCCCATTCAACCGCATCCAGTTCACCCCCGACCTGATGCCCGCCGATGTCATCGGCACCAACATCGTCTCCGAAGACCCCGACACCGGCAAGCGATCATTCGAGTTCCAACGAGGCCCAATCTTCGCTCAAATCTTGCTCGCCGACGAAATCAACCGCGCCACTCCCAAGACCCAATCCGCCCTCCTCGAAGCCATGCAAGAACACTCCGTCACCGTCGCAGGCACAACCTACACACTCGACGAACCCTTCCTCGTTCTTGCCACCCAAAACCCCATCGAACAAGAAGGCACCTACCCCCTCCCCGAAGCCCAGCTCGACCGGTTCTTATTGAAGGTCGATGTCGGTTACGCCGGGCTCGAAGACCTCATGGAAATCATCGACCGCACCACCGGCTCAGCAAGCCCAGTCGCCAGCGCCATCGTCGACGGGCAACGCATCCTCGACATGCAAGACCTCGTCAAATCCGTCGTCGTCGCGCCCCATGTCAAGCAATACGCCGCCCGATTAGTCCTCGCGACCCACCCCGAAACCGACACCGCCGCCGGCGGCCCCAACGGCCCAACCAACCGCTACATCCGTTGCGGCGTATCACCCCGCGGCGCCCAAGCACTCATCATGACCGGCAAAGTCCGAGCCCTCATCGACGGCCGATTCCATGTGAGCTACCAAGACATCCAAGATGTCGCCATGTCCTGCCTCCGCCACCGCATCCTCCTCAACTTCGAAGCCGAAGCCGACCGTGTAGATAGCGATACCTTAGTACAAGAAATCCTCAAACTCACCCCAACCCAACCAACCGCGATGATTTCACAATGAACGAAACCAGAATCAAACATCTCGATGCATTAATTGCAGAAGTTGGTGGGGCGTTGAGGTACCAGTCAATCCAGTACCATCTCTTCGGAGACGATCAGAAAGTGTCAGTGTTAGAGAATACTTGCCCCGAAATCTGGCATGCTATTCAAGACGGACTGTTCGACGCGACCGTAGCAGCTGTAGGGAGACTCTGCGATAAAGATGGGAATCCAGGTAAGGGTAATATCACCGTTTACGCGGTTGCAAAGGAACTCGATTCGAGCGGTAATTTGCAAAAACGGGTGTATGAGAGTCTTAAACCGACTACTAAGTTGCGAAAGAATCTGATTCGGTTTAGGCATAAAACTGTCGCTCATGCGGATGCGGCAACCCGTCTGGGTCATTCTGTCGAGGGCAGTGGATTTAGGTTGTCTGAAATCGATGATGTAATCAAATCAATGATGGCTGCCGTTGACATACTGATTGATTATGCGGGCGAATCAGAATATCCATGGCAACATTTTGGTGAGGTGCGAATAGATCCATTCTTCGAAACTCTAATAGAGGGTCAGAAAATTGTTGGGGAGATACCTGCCTAATGCTCAAATCAGAAAACCCAACCCGCCCAACCACCTTCGACGAGTTCATCGCCCGCCGCCGCTTTGGATCGCTCGATGGGTTGCGGTGTTTTTGTATTCTTGTGGTGATATGGCATCACACACCCGGGGCAGAGAGCCTAGGGGTCCCATTCCTCAATCGCGGCTTTCTTGGTGTCGACATGTTCTTTGTCCTCAGCGGCTTCCTCATCACCACTCTGCTCATCCGCGAGCGGGCAAAGCACGGCTGCATCAGTCTCCGTGCATTCTGGATTCGACGGTCACTCCGCATTTTTCCAATCTACTACATCTCGTTATTCGTCATCCTTATCGCTTACCTGACCTTGCGAAGAGATGATCCAGAAACACAAGCGTTGCTCTCAGACCTGCCATTCCATGCGTTCTATCTATCGAACTGGCGGCATGATATAGCTGCAAATCTTCAGCCGTTGTGGTCGTTGGGGACGGAAGAGCAGTTCTATGTGTTCTGGCCATTGATCGAAGTGTTCGCGATTTCGCCCATCCGGAGAGTTGTCCTTGCTTTGCTCATCTTGGTCAATGTATTGATTGCGACGCGGATCGGTGTGCCGATGCTCTTTGAAGGCGGGGTCGATCATCCGATCTTTGGCCTGAGCATCATGCAAACAACATTCCTCCCAATCCTCCTCGGCGTCGCGCTGGCCCACCTTCTCCACAATAAAAAATGGTACGCAATAATCTCGTTCTTCGTTTCATGGCGATGGGCACCAGTCGTATGGACTGGAATCCTGGTGGCATTGATACAGTTCTCACCAAGTGACATCCAGGGTTGGCCTCGAATTCTCATTCAGTTGTCAATGACCGCAATCATCGCGTCAACAGTGACACAACAAACCCACGCGATGACCGGATTCCTCAGTTTCGCAGCATTCAGACGCATGGGAGAAGTTTCATACGGGATGTACCTGTTTCACAAATGGGCCATTGATATCGAGCAACGAGTGGTCTCAAAGCTTGGATTCGAATCAGACCTCTTACCAGTCATCCAGTTCGTGGTCATCGTTGCCGTGACCATGGCCGTTTCAGAGGCCAGCTTCCGCCTGATCGAATCCCCCATCCTAAGATTCAAAAAGAAGTTCACCCGTGTCGACATGGGCCGCGAGGAACCGTCCCAATGCGATAAACAAGGAGCAACATCCTAATGCTCAGATCAGAAAACCCAACCCGCCCAACCACCATCGAAGAGCTCCTCTCCTCGGATCTCATCGCCAAAATTTCACAACTCGATGTCTCATCGAAAAAAATCTTCGCTGGAAAACTCCAAGGCGAACGCCGATCCAAAAAACGAGGCGAGTCCGTCGAGTTCGCAGACCACCGACCATACACCGCCGGCGACGACCTCCGACATATCGACTGGAACATCTACGCCCGCCTCGATCGCTTTTTCATGAAACTATTCATGGAAGAAGAAGATCTCTCGCTCCACATCGTCATCGACGCAAGCGCCTCGGCAGACTGCGGCGAACCAAACAAGTTCTACTACATGCAACAAGTCGCCATGGCCATGGGCTACATCGGATTGGTCAATCTCAACCGCGTCGAAATCACAGCCGTCGGGCTCCGCGACGAACTCGTCATCCCCGGCGGCGAAAAATCAATCGCAGGCAATATCCGTGACCTCCGCGGCCGACGCAGAACCCACGACCTCGCCCGCTTCCTCTGCACCATCGAACCCGAAGGCGGAACAGACTTCGCCCAAGCCTGCAAACGCATCGCCATGACAAGAAGAGGCAAAGGCGTCATGATCGTCCTCTCCGATTTCCTCATGAAAGAAGGCTACGAAACCGGACTCCGCATGCTCGCCGGCCGCGGCTACGATGTCTTCGCCATCCAAGTTTTATCGCCTCAAGAAGTCAACCCAGACATCGCCGGCGACCTCCAACTCCGCGACATCGAAGACGGCGACATGGCCGAAGTCACCATCTCCGCACCGCTCTTAAAGAAGTACAAAGAGAACCTATCCGCCTACTGCCAAGGCCTCCGAGACTTCTGCGCGAGAAGAGAAATCACGGCTCTAACAATCCAAACCGACACCCCCATCGACACCCTCCTCCTCGACTACCTCAGAAAACGAGGCGTGCTGCGATGAAGAATGAAAGAGTTGGTCTTTGCATTTTCATAATGCTAACCGTGCTGTCCATGGCGGGGTGTTCGTACAACTCTGCATCATTCCACGCGAACCTCAGCCAGGTAGAAATGAATCAGATAATCCAAGATGCCTTTTGCAGAGGAATGCCATTGGACGAAGCAAAGGCAAAGGCGGTCAATCTCGGGCTGCATTTGGAATGTTGGGATCTCGCAGGAAAAAACCCACGAGAGGGAGCAAAGAAACAATGGATATGCAGGGCCAACATCCATCCGCCTGGATTTTACAGCAAGCCATTCATGGGAAAAGGCGGTCCCAAATGGTTGCGTACTCTCAATCTCTATTTTTCCGATAACTTTTTATTGGAGAGGGTGTCGATGAAATCGTACCCTGCACCGAACTCAGGAATCGTGACGAGCACTTTGGAAGGCGCAGGCAATATTCCGCTCCACGATTGCGATAACGCTTTGCGGGACAAGAATAACCCGGCCTATCCCAGTCCCTGAATCACACTGTAGAAGTTCTGAGAACGCAGTATTACAGGAAAAATACTCCGAAGATCCCGTTTTTCATGCAACGATTCGTCTCATTCCGATGTATCCTCTTACCAGAGTCCTTCGTTCTGAAGGCCCAAAGAAGAGAGTAGAGAGGGAAATCCAATGAATAAGTTCGCAACCATCGCCGCGCTGTCCTGCGCCGCAACCATCGCCGCCGCACAATCAACCGTCGATTACACAACCACCGCCTGGGCAGACTTCGGCACCACCAACATCACCGGCGTCGCCGGCAACTTCCTCCCCGGCTGGACAACCCTTAACGCTTCGCCAGACCTCGGCAATAATCTATTCGCCATCCCAACCACCAGCCTCTCAGGCGCAGCCGACGACGCCGCACTCTGGTTCAACCAGTTTGATCTAACAGGCCCAGGCGCAGCATCAAACGAAGTCGCCCGCCTCTCCCTCTCCGGCTTCACCATCGGCCAAACCTACTCCCTCGACTTCTTCGCCACCCTCTATCTCTCAAACACATCAGGCTGGGCAGGCAACAACGACGCGATCGATGTCGCTATCTTTGGCGCAAACATCTCCGATTGGGATTCAACAATCCTCTTCGACGCCGGCGACATCGACGGCATCAACACCTGGGACGCCCAATCCCTCGTCTTCACCGCACTGAGCACCACCGTCGACTTCGACTTTGGAGGCAACGCAAGCTACCACACCGACATCGGCGGGAGCGCAACTCGCTTCGGAATCGACGGCTTCTCCGCCCGAGTCGTCCCAACCCCATCGTCGGCATTGCTCATCGCCATGGGAGGCCTCGTAGCCACCCGCCGCCGACGCTAATCAATCCAATCACATCCGTCCTTTCTTTCGCCTCCCCCGGGCCTCCGGGGGAGGTGTCGAACGAAGTGAGACGGAGGGGGTCTCCCTCTTACTTTACCATCCCAAAACATCGGTCCGTCAGCCGATGTTTTTCGTGCATCCTCAGCATCCCGTTCGTGTATACTTAATATTCATTGAGCAACGATAGCGAGGAGCATCACAACACATGATCTGGGCCACCCCAACCCTCGCCGCACTCGTCGCCGCCATCGCGATCCCTGCGCTCGTCATCCTCTACTTCCTCAAGCTCCGCCGAATCCCACGCGAGGTCTCATCGACGCTGCTGTGGAAGAAGGCCATCCAAGACCTCCAAGCCAACGCCCCCTTCCAACGCCTCCGCAAAAACTTGCTCCTCTTCCTCCAACTCATCATCCTCGCCCTCATCATTCTCGCACTCGCCCAGCCAAGGTCTTCATCAACAACCGCGATGGGTCGCAAGTACATCATCATGATCGATCGCTCCGCATCCATGGCCGCCGTCGATGGCGAAGAGACCCTCGGCAAAGATTCCCGCCTCGCCGCCGCCAAAAAGCAGGCCATCGAGCTCATCGAAACCATGCGTGAGCCCTCCATGTTCTCCCAAGGCGAAAAAGCAGACGAAGCAATGATCATCGCCTTCGATGCCAACGCCCAAATCCTCGCCCCCCTCACCGCAAACCAAGCAACCCTCATCGCCGCGATCAACTCGATCCAACAAACCGACGCCCCCTCATCAATCGCCCAGGCCTACCGCCTCGCGCAAGCCCAACGCCCAAACCGCATCGTCAACGCCACCAACGAACTCGGCGAAGTTACCGAATCCCACGAACTCGACGAACTCAAAGGCGGCGAGCCCTACTTCTTCCACCTCTTCTCCGATGGCCGAATCTCCGATATCGATTCCGTTCGCGCCGAAGAAATCGACTCCACAACAACCTTCGAATACCACGCCCTCGGGTCTCAAACCTCAAACAACATCGGGCTCGTCGCCCTGCGCTCAGAACGCGACTACGACACCCCCTCCAAACTCTCCATCTTCGTCGGGGTCCAATCCACCGACACCATCCCCCGCACCGTAGACGCCGAACTCCTCGTCGCCGGTGTCACCCGTTCCGTCCGCGCCATCGATCTCCCCGCCGCAACAACCGACGCAACCACAGGCTACAAAACTCCCGCCAGTGGAGGCGTCGTCTTCGAACTCGACGAACCCAACGGCGTCATCATCCGCGTACGCCTCGACACCAACGGCCGCGAAAACCCACAAGCCGATGTACTCCTCACCGATAACGAAGCTGTCCTCGTCGTCCCCCCCGCCAAACAAGCAAGCGTCGCACTCGTCTCCACCGGCAACCTCTTCGTCGCCTCCGCACTCAAAGGCTTCCCGCTCTCACGCTTCGATATCCTCACCCCATCAACATACGAAGCAGGTCGAACCAACGGCGACAACGATGTCTACGACCTCGTCATCCTCGATGGATACCTCCCCAAACAAGATGAATTCGGCAACACCCTCGACCCCGGCCGCTACCTCGTCATCGGCCAAACACTCACCGGCGAACTCGGAGTCATCGACCACGGCACCGGCCCCGGCGGCCCAATCATCGACTGGCGACGAACACACCCAATCCTCCGAGACCTCACCCTCGACGCTTTGTTGATGGCCGAGACGCCAAAGGTCGAAATCCCCAAAGGCTCAGGAGTCGTCTCGCTCGCCGAAACCGCATCAGGACCAGCCATCCTCGAAACATCCTCAGGCGATGTCCGAGCAATCCTCGTCCCCTTCGCCATCACCAAAACAAACTGGCCTTTCGATGTCTCCTTCGTCGTCTTCCTCGCCAGCACCGTCGACTACCTCGCCACCGGGTCCATCGTTTCAATAGACGGAGACGAACGACAAATAACCCCAGGCGCTGTCCTCTCCGATCGCCTCCCACCAGACGCCACTAGCGTCCGCGTCATCCTCCCCGACGGCTCACGCTCTGAAGAAATCATCCCCTCCGCCGACGGCCGAATCGTCTTCGGCCCAGTCCAAACCGCCGGCATCTACCGCCTCCGCTGGAAAGGCACCGCCGCCCCAACAGACATCACCGACGAAGGCACCAACTACCGAACCTTCGCCGCCAACCTCCTCAACCCCGCCGAATCAAATGTAAGCACCCAACGAACAATTGCCTTAGCAAACAAAATAGTCACGGCTGATTCTCTCACCGAACGCAAACGAATCAAAGACTGGTGGCCCTATTTCCTAGCAGCCGCCCTCGCCATTCTCATGTTCGAATGGTACATCTACAACAAAAAAATGTTCCTCTGAGTTCTCTTTCATTCTCTCCCCCTCTTTCTAGATCCGGGTGCCACTGCTTGACCGTCCCCGGCAAGCAGTGCTCTCCTCCCATTTCTAGTTGAGTTCTGTATTCTAAATATTTCTAGAGATTGAACTGAGAGATTCATCATCCAACTCCGCATCCATTGTGTGAAGCAGGCTGTTCTGCTTGACAAAAAAATCAAACAGAAAAAGGAGCTTAAAATGAAAACCACAGTATTCACCCTCGCCGTATTCGCAGGTCTTTCAACCGCATCGCCGGTTGCCAACACCAACATCGAATCCCTCAACATCCAAAATCCAGCAGATTCACCCACAACCCTGATAATCGATATCAGCGGAATCAACTCATGGGATGAGCAAGGCAGCACGCTCAATGAGATACTCATCACATCCTTCCCAAGCCAGTTCCAAATCACCGGGATCAGCTGGGACATTATCCTCACCACAGTCGGAGGCTCTTGGCTCTCTGAGCCAAACATCCGTATGTCCAACTCCGATGGTTCCGGCAGCTTCACCTTCGCGCCTGGAGAGGGCTCTGATTTTCCAGGAACAATGGTGAGCTTTACCGGCAGCGTCGACCTCGTCGCATTGGGCGAAGATTTCACAACCAACGCTGATAACCTACTCAACTTCGAGTTTTTCGAGAGCTTCGATGATGTCTCCGGCGATATCGACGCGTTTTACGAAGCCGGCTCAACCCTGACCATCCATCTCAAAAAAGTCCCCGCCCCCGGCTCCCTCGCTCTGCTCGGTTTCGGAAGCCTCGTCGCGACTCGCCGAAGACGAACAGTTCGTACATTTCAGAGTTGATCATGAACTCCACATTCGCCCGCAAGGTCGCCTGCATGACACCAAAAGCCCCGGCTCCCCAGTCGGGGCTTTTCCGCATCTCTTCTCTCCTCCCCCAGCCCTCCGCCGAAGCCGCCACGCAAAGCATGACCGAGGGGACCTTCTCTCTTGCCCCTCCCTGCGCCCCGCGGGGAGGTGGCGGCGAAGCCGACGGAGGGGTGTCTTCTCCCACATTTCCTGCAGATGCCCTGCGTACGCCCGATGTCTTCATCGGGTTGAAGCAGGATCGGAACCTATTTATCGACAATCGAACAACCTGCTTAAGCTGCTCGTAAGCAGGGCACCCGGCTTCTCCGCGCCTCTAACTCTCCTCCCCCGGGCCTCCGGGGGAGGTGGCACGCAAAGCGTGACGGAGGGGGTATTCTCTCCACCGAAACCGCCATCGTAGTAATCAAAGACAAACCCGTAGTCGCGGGCTATTCAGCGATGGTTTAGTGGCTAAATGGCTGAGGAATAGTCGTTTAGCGAGCTGGCGAAGCCCCGTCTGCTTTTGTTAGGTTTTAATTTGACATTTTGAGTCGGCCAGTGGATAATAAAATGGTTAGAGTTCACGCGTACAGAGACAGGTGATGGATAATGGCAAAGAAAACAACTAAAAAATCGGTTAAAACAAGGACTTCAAGGCGAGATTTTCCCAACCACACTTTGGAGGAAGCGTTGGTTATCGCTCGTGCTTAATGGAGGACGGGGCTGGTCGCCCGATGGATCGTATTTTGGTTGCCAAAGCAATTGGTCGAACCCCGTCAAGTAGTCAGTTTCGCTTATTACTGTCATCTTCAATCAAGTATGGTCTTACGGAAGGTAGCGAAAAAGCGGACAAAGTATCTCCATTGACAAGGGCGAGAGAAATCTTCCGCCCAGTTAGTGATGCAGAAAAATTAAAGGGGATTCGAGATGCAGTTTTTGAGCCAGAACTTTGTAAAAAGATATTGGAACATTACTCCGGAAGTTCTCTACCACGCGACGATTTTTTTAAGAATGTACTCGAAAGAGAGTTCGATGTCCCTGCAGAACACACAGGAGAATTTGCGGAGTTGATATTTGCGAATGCAGAGTTCGCTCAAATTTTGGAAGATGTGAGTGGGAAAAAATATGTGATGCTCTCGCGGACACCCGCATCAGTGGGGCCCAGTTTTAGTAATGAACACGACAATGAGCCCCGTGATGATGAGAGTGCGGAAGTGGATGTTCAAACGGACAATGATCTATCGCTTCAGCGGAGCAAAATTGATGTTGAATCTCAGCAGCAAAAAACACGCGTGTTTATTTCCCACGGGAAAGACCGTGGAATGCTAGAGAATGTAAAAGAGATGCTCGGTGTTGCCGGGCTCGAGTATGAAGTTGCTGTAGAGTCTGAATCAACAGCGATTCCGGTTCCCGAGAAAATCAAGGAAGCAATGCGACGGTGCAACGCCGCACTTATCTGTGTGTCAGATGAGAATGGTGACGGGAGCGTTAATCAGAATGTGCTTATCGAAATTGGTGCAGCCTTTGTACTTTACGACAAGCAGGTTGTGCTCTTATGGGATAAAAGTTTGGCGGTCCCGTCAAACTTGCAAGGGTTGTATAGATGTGAAGTCGAAGGGACTAATCTTTCGTTTGCCCATGGAATGAAGCTCATGGCAACCTTGAAAAATTTTCAATCATCGCAGTAATAGGCAAGGGGGTTCGCCTTCTGCATTAAAAAACCCTGCTGTAACAGGGTCCCGCATTCACCAATCCGCTAAGAAGGGAGGCACTAAAATGTAGTGCAACGCGAATAGATTATCGACCAATTCTACAACAAAGTCAAGCGTTATTCGGGTTTTCATCTCGAAGGCGCGATCAATCAACACAAACTGTTCCCATTCGGGAATCAGGAGATATACAATGGCAGATCGATACCAAATCCGATGTATAAACAAAGACGACCGATTCAATCCGTATGAACGGATTACCCATGTGGGCGGTTCTGGCTGGAAGATTTCACAAGCTGAAGCGATTAATGGCATCCTTGCCGGGAGCTGGTCGTTTTATGTTTCAAATGGAGGAAGTGTGGCAGATGTAATCGTTGCCACTAGTCCGTATGGGAACCATTATTTGAAAACAAAGGCTGATGGCCAATCCCCCAATAACTTATTGTCACTAATGGAATGTGTGAGCTAACCATGACTGGCCCGGTCAAGCGACCGGGCCTTTTTTCTTTCCCGGGTGCCGGGTGCCCCGACTCGCCGTCCCCGGCACAGTCGGGTCTTCTCTGCGTCCTCCGCGCCCTCTGCCACCTCCGCGTACCCTCCCCCCCCTCCAAACAACCCCATCTGTTACCCCTTTTTAATCACAAACAAAGCGACAACAATCAGTCCAATAATTGCAACCATTT